>JAABRJ010000268.1 GCA_011390985.1 Desulfobacteraceae bacterium | reverse complement strand
CCAGCCCGCCACCGACAGCGGGTTCTCCGCGGCCAGGTATGGCCCGAGAAAGGCCGCCAGCAGAATGCGCGTCGAGGAAATAATCCCGCCTTCGAGCGCCGTGACATACCGAAACCCGAAGGTCAGCAGGTACTGCCCACCGACACCGAAAAGCGCGGAGACCATCAGAAAAAAAAACGCCGTCCGGTCGGGCACGAAAAGCCGGTCGTAAAACAGGCCCAGCATGATCGCCGTTCCCAGTCCAAACATGACCAGCAGGATGGTTTCGGAGGCGTCGTGCTGGCGGGCCAGATTGAGGAAGGTCAAGGAAAAAGCGGCCGAAATGCCGGATGCCAGCCCCCAGACAAGGTCCGGGTTCCAGCCGATTTTACCCGGTTTCAGCAGCAGCCAGATACCCGCCATGGCTATCGCCACCAGGACCAGGGTGACCCCGTCGCGCTGGGCGCGGAGGAACAACCAGGTGAAGACCGCGATAAAAACCGGGTAGGTCATGTTGAGAATATTGGCCTCGGCCACCGAGGTCAGGGCAACCGCCTTGAAGAAGCAATACACCGCCAAGCAGTTGGCAATCGTGCGGCCGAGCAGGTAACGGAATTTTCGGGGCCGCACGGCTTGCCGATGCAGCAGCAGGCTCGTGCTGACCACCGTAAAACCCAGAAAAAAACGCACGATCACGAAAAAGGCCGGGTCAATGGCCGTGTGCGCCTGGGACCAGCGGATGGTGGTGGTGGCGAGATAAAAGAAGAACGCCGAGCCGAAAATCGCCAGGCAGCCCCACAACTGCTGCCGCTTCAAACCGGCGGATGCGGCGGTCGGTGCGCTGGGGGGCTGCATCATGGTGGTCAGCCCCGGCTACCAGGCCAGCAGATACTGCAAAAAATCACCCACATGGCGTGCCACGTACCCCACCCCTGCGCGTTCAGCCAGCTCCGGATCGGCCCGAAAAATCGGCCCACCCACCACCGTGAGGGTTTCCGCCGGCAGGCTGCGGCAAATCAGCGCCAGATTGTCTTCGCTGTCGAACTGCAGCACGGTCAGGCCGAGAATCTGTGGCCGCAGCCGGTGACAGGCCGCGATAATGCGCTCGGGCGGCTGCTGCAAGCCCAGCGAATGGACCTCCAGGCCCGCCAGCGCAGCGTAAACTTCAATGGTCTGCAGGCCGTGCCCCCAGGCGTCGTCCAGGGTGGCGGTGGCCATCCGGCGCGCTTCGGCCCACAGGCTTGCGATTGCATTGGCGGTTTTCCAGGCCGCCACCTCGCGTGCCTGGGCGTGCAGGCTGTGCCGCCCGGGCATCCCCTGGGTCTGCCAGTCCTTCAGCAGCCGCTCCAATCTGCGGCGCAACAGCGTGTGCGGTGTCATTTGTCCTCTTCGGTCGCTGGGTTCGGCGCCCACTTCAAATCGACCGGAAGTCTGCGAAGCCGTGGAAAGCATCCCGGTCCACCTGGCCAACCGTCTGGGGTCCTTCCCGGGGCAGGCCCCGTGGCCCCCAGGGCTAATGGTCTCCGCCGCCGGCTGTCTATTGGTCTACCGGCCATTCGATCAAAGCGCGCACGAACTGGTGCAAACGTCCCGTCAGATCGCCATCAACCGCAACGCCCTGGCCCTGGCCGACGCCCTCTGAACCGATCGGCCGGCACCCCCCTCATCATCCGGCCGATCGACCGCCATCGAGCGGCTCCAGTTCGCAGCCGGCCTGCTTCAACCCCTCTGCGATGGCGGCCACATGCGCGGGCCCCCGGGTTTCAAGCTCCAATACCACGCGGGTGACAAAGATGGGAAGATCGCGGGCGTTGCGGTCGTGGCGGATATGCAGGACATTGGCCTTCAGCCGCGAAATGGTGGCCAGCAGATGGGCCAGGGCCCCCGGGACGTCATCGAGCCGCACGCCAACCCGCATGACCCGGCCATGCTTGATCAACCCCTGGGCGATGATGCGTCCTAAAAGCGGGCTGTCGAGGTTGCCGCCGCTGATCACCAGGACCACCCGGCTGTCTTTGGGCGGCCGGATGGCGCCGCTCAGGAGGGCCGCCAGAGGCACGGCGCCCGCGCCTTCGGCCAGGGTTTTTTTCGTTTCCAGGAGCATCAGGATGGCCGCGGCAATCTGCTCCTCCGCCACCAAGACCACCTCGTCCAGCCCCTCGCGCATAATCGCGAAGGTCAGCTCGCCCACCTCTTTGACGTTGATACCGTCGGCAATCGAGGGGGCCGCGTCGACGCGCACCACACGGCCCTGCCGCCGGGCTTCGAGGGCCGACGGGCAGGCGGCGGCCTGAACCCCGATGATGCGGGTTTGCGGCCGGATGGCGGCGGCCACCGCGGTGATCCCCGCGATCAGGCCCCCGCCGCCGACCGGCACCAGGATCAGGTCGGGGGCTTGGAGATCTTCGAAAATTTCAAGTCCCAGGGTACCCTGCCCGGCCATGACCTCGAGATCGTTGAAGGGGTGAATGAAGGTTCGGCCTTCGGCCGCCAGTTCCCGGGCATGCTCAAGACAGGCTTCGAGAGTCTTTCCGCGGATGACCACCTGCCCCCCATAGGCCCGGGTGGCCTCCTGTTTGGTGATGCTGGCCCACTCGGGCATCACGATGGTGGCCGGCACGCCGGCCAGTTGGGCGGCCAGGGCCACCCCCTGGGCGTGATTGCCCGCCGAGGCGGCCACGACCCCCTCGGGACCGATCTGGTCCCGGCAGGCCAGCAGCTTGTGGGTGGCGCCCCGGATTTTAAAGGACCCGGTTTTCTGCAGGTTTTCCAGCTTGAGGTACACCGCGACGTCAAACTTGCGGCTGAGGGACGGCGAAAACACCAGGGGGGTGCGGATGATCCGGTCCCCGATGAGCCTCGCGGCCTTGCGGATGGATTCAAGGGGCAGCATTGTCGGGGGCCTCTTCAGAGCCATGCGAGCAGGTCGGCCGGGTGCCGCACCAGCATGCGGGCCCCGCCGGCGATCAGCTCCGGGGCGGCGCGAAACCCCCACAACACCCCCAGGCCGAACATCCCGGCGCTGCGGGCGGTCTGCATGTCGATGGCGGTGTCACCGAGATAAAGAAACTGGTGCGGCGGGATGTTCAAGCGAGTCGCAATCGCCAGCGCGGCGGTCGGGTCCGGCTTTTTGGGCACCCCATCCCGGGCGCCGCGCACCAGAACAAAAGGCCATCGATGCAACAACTGTGAGACCATCAGGCGCGCGGGCGCCTCGGCTTTGTTGCTGAGGATCGCCAATCTGAGCCCCAATCCGGACAGCCGGTCCAGCAGCTCCGGAATGCCCTCGTAGGGTGTCGCCGTGCGCGCGCCGTGGCGCAGAAAGGCCGCCAGGATTTCGGCGGCGCAGGTTGCGATGGCGGCCGGGGTGCGATGGGTTTCGGGCAGCACCCGCCGGGCCAGTTGTTCGATCCCGTCACCGACGAATTGACGATAGGCCGCCAACGGGTGTACGGGATGTCCTTGACCGCGCAGGACCGCATTGCTGCAATCGGCAATATCCGCGAGGGTGTCGAGCAGGGTGCCGTCCAAATCGAAAAGTACCGCTTTGAAAAACAATGGGCAATTCCGTATGGGAATGGGTCGCACTCAGGCCCGTCCGGTCGATGGTGCCGGAAGACGGGTAATTGACGGACATCATCGGGCAAAAGCCGCCCTCTGTCAAGACGTCGGGAAGGGCAAACGAAAATTTGGGGCTCTGCCCGAGGCAAACTGGCGGCCTTTCCCAAAAAAACACGCGACCACTAAAAGTTCAAATTTGTTTTTGACAGTCGCGGGGTACCCGGCTATAAGAAACTTCTTTGAACCAAGCGGACCGGCAACCTGCCGGCTCCTGAACGTTTTTTGACTCGGATTGGGGAAAAGACGATGAGCGAG
>JAABRJ010000279.1 GCA_011390985.1 Desulfobacteraceae bacterium | reverse complement strand
CTCGACTTCAGGGATGGGCCCCAGGCGCAGCTCGTGGGCCAAGGTCAGGACCCGCAGGGTCAGCTTGCGGGCCTCGCGCACATCGAACTCGCCGCTGGCCTTGCCGGCCTTGGCCAGCGCAGTGGTGATTTTGAATGAGTCGAACTCTACGATCCGGCCGTCCCGTTTCTTGATGGTTTCAAACACAACCATTTTATCACCTGGGGACCTCACTCCTTCAAACATGGCGCTCCTCTCTTGTTCGCAATCCAGCATGGGGACCCGTGGACGGGGTTCCGGGTGGGGTGTTCAAACTGAAGTCGATCGGGATGCTGACAGGCAAGGTCGCCAGTGGCGACGGTCACGCCTTCTTACAACTACATATTGTTGTGTGTCAACAGAAAATTAACCATATATTGGGCTTTATCGGCACCCCGGGGCCAACGCCTAAATCGTTTGAAGGCATAAACTTAAAAAGTTGCACAGGCTTATTGCGGGGGGGAGCCGGGAGCGGAGGTGACCCAGATGTAATCGGCGATACCCAGCGGGACGGTTTCGCCGACCGTCGCCAGGTAAACCGTGCGGAAGGGGACCCCGGTGCGGCGCAGCGCCCGCTCCGGGATGCCGTAGCGATACTGGATGTGGCTGTTTCCCGCCAGTACCAGCATGGGTGCCGCTGTCAAGCTGCGGGCGATGTTTTCCGCCATGGTCTCTTCCCAAACGCACTGCGCCTCGTAGAAATATTCGAAGCGGCCTTCGCGGCCGAAGGCATGCTGCTGGAAGACCGATTCGAGGTAGCGGCGATGGGCCTCATGGGTCAGGTCGATTTCAGCCGGCAACCAGGGGCTGTCATGAGCGGTGAGGTTGGCGATGCCCCCCACCCGAATCCGCGCCGGGATGTATCCCGGAAGGTTCAGTGCAAAAAGCGGCAGTCCCTGGGATCGGATAAAGTCCAAAAGTTCCCGGTAAAGCGGGTACGGGTAGCGCCAGTTGGCGTACCACTGGGTTTTGTGCAGAAAGGCGTCCTCTTCAAGTGTGCCGGCCGACCACTGGTCCAGAACCGGTTGGTAGGTGCGGTCAAACATCTCCATGCCCACAGTCAACTGGGGGTGATGCTGGTGCAGAAGCGCCATCAGCTGGAGTTGGATCCGGTGGTGAGCGGGGTTCGGATGGTTTTCACCTACGTAGATGATCCGGGCGCGCGCCAAGTCCGCCATCATCAACTCAATCGGTACACTGCGGCCGGTTTCCCCCGACAGGATGCTGCCGACCCCAAAAGACCGGTCGGTGTCCTTGATGGTCACATCGGTGGGGGCCGCGGCGCAGCCGGAGAGCCCGAAAAAAACCGCTGAAAGGCTCAGCGTCAGAAGCCAGACGCCCACCCCGCCGGCTTGCCACCCGCTTGACGCGGCTGTTTTATCGGCTTGATTTTTCATGCGCCCTTCATTACCCTGTTGACCATGAAACTCGATCAGAATCCCGTTTTTCGAAGAATCATCGTTCCCTGGTACGACAGCGAGAATGCCTGCCTGGCCTTTATGGGGTTTCTGGCGGCAGTGGCCATCTTCGGGGCGATCGGCCTTTCGGTGACCCGGGAGGATCCGGCTTACGCCGAATTCGCCTGGGTGCCCGGGCTTTTGCTGGTCCTGAGCGCAACGATTTTCGCGACCTGCGGCATTCGCTTGATCCTGCGGCGCACCGGCCAGCGGCCGTCACGTTGACCTCGGCTGCCGACGGCCTCCGGCCCGCAACGGCGGCCAATGGCTGCCTGCCGGGGGCCCGGCGGTTGGGCTGCAAAACCCGACCTCAGTTGCCCGAGGCCTCCACGAATTTTTCAAAGGACATGGTCTTGTAACTGTCGGAATGGATGTAGTGCAGCAGCGGCATCATCTGGTCGGGGGCGATGAAACCCGGCTGGCTGCCGATAAGCGCCCCGTCTTCGGCGATAAAAGTGGACGCCGGCAGGCCCTGAACATGATACTCGGAGGCCAGTTGGGTCTCCCGGTCGGCATCCACCTTGACGGCGATGAAATTCTTGTTAAGATAGGCGCCCACGGCCGAATCGTTAAAGGTTTCGCTGTCCATTTGTTTGCAGTAGGTGCACCAGTCGGCAAAAAAATTTACGAACACTTTTTTGTTCTGGTCTTTACCCAGTGCGACGCCCTCTTGGTAGGAATGCCATTTGATGCTGCCCGCGGCAAAGGCCTCGGAGAGGATGATGAGGCCGAAAAAAAGACCAACGCCAAGGCCGATGGCCGACATGACGGATTTGGGGTGCATGCTGCTCGCTCCATGTGATGAAAATTGCCGGGCCTTTCCCGACGCGTTCAAACGCCTGATGCCGTAGACTTCATCATGACTGGCGCTGGTCACGGCGCGCCTTGTAGCTCAACAACCAAACGCCGACCAGCAGTAAAAGGCTGTCGCTTGCAAGGTATGGTAAGGCGCTTTTGCCGGCTTGTAAAGAAAGATAAAAACAGCCGCAACTAACGTCGAGACCGCGAAAGATAGTGATCACGAAAATCAGGAGGCTGCCCTTCATCAGGAAGCCGCTGACCAGCATCCACGATCCCCAGTGCAACTCTCAGTACATAGTAGAGTTCCAATCCGGATGCGCGCATTGTGGGCGGCCTCGCAGAAATAAATCCCGACGATTTGGCGAAGGACCCCGCCTGATGCGCACCACCGAAGGGAAATTTTAAGCGGACTCGCCGCTATTCGCAGTGCTGGCAGGAAACTGGCGCGCTGGGAGGTAATGCCACAACGGCGGTGGCCGCTCGGCTGGAAGGGGGGTAACCACCGCACCTCGATGCCCACCAGCTTACTGCCGGCGATTTTTGAGTGTCAACGATTTTGCATGAAACTTCTTGACTTATCTGCCATCTATACTTAATTATTGAGAAATTTCTATAAACCGACCCCCCATTGCCGGCCGCCGGGAGTGGGAACAAACCGGCTTCGAGGATCAGACTGGCATGTTTATCATCGGCAATCTTCTGATAGCGGTGGCGACAATCATCGATTATGTCCTCCTTTTTTTTATGTGGATTGTCGTCGCCCGCGCCGTACTGTCGTGGGTCAACCCCGACCCTTACAATCCCATCGTGCGGTTCATCAACAGCGTTACCGAGCCCGTGCTCTACCAGATCCGCAGGCGGTTGCCGGTCGGTTTTGGCGGTATCGACCTGTCGCCGATCATTGTTTTTCTGGTGGTCATTTTTCTTCGTAAATTTCTTGTGGACAGCCTCTTTCGGATTGCGATGCTCTTATCGTAAACCAGAGGCGTCCTTCGATCAAAAGGTTTGAGACAGCCATGCAAATCACCCCTTTGGAAATCGCCCAGCAGCAATTTCGCGTGCGCTTTCGAGGCTTCGACGTTCGGGAAGTCGATAACTTCCTCGAGAAGATGGCGGACGCCTTTGAGACCATCGGCAATCAAAACAAGCAACTCCAGGAGGAAATCCGCCGCCTCAAACGCGATATTCAGGGTTTTCGTGAACGCGAAGAAAGTTTCAAGCGGGCCATGCTCAACTCCCAGAAAGTCCTCGATCAGATAAAGGAAAACGCTCATAAAGCGGCCGAGCTGATTACCACCGAGGCCGAGGTGCACGCCCAAAAGCTGCTCAACGGCGCCCACAACCGCCTGGCCCAATTGCATGAAGACATCGCCGAGTTGAAACGGCAGCGCATGCAGATCGAAGTGCAAATCCGTTCCGTGCTGGAAGCCCACACCAAGCTGCTTGAGATGGGCCGGGCCGAAATGGAGGCAGTTGATCAGGATGATTCCAAGCTCAAGTTTCTCGCCCGTTCCAGGTAGCCGAGCCTGCCAGCCGTGGGTACCCTTCCCTTGCCCGCGGCCGCCCTTCTCGCCCTTCTTCAACCTCTCTCCGGCAAGTTCTTTTCCTCCTCAAGCTTGGTTGCCCCCCTGTCGATGTCTTAATTACCCATTTGCCCCTGCAGGCTGTTTCCGCCCCTAAAACGGACCGGTCGACGCTGCGGGGGGCCTGCGTGGCAGTTTCGGGCGTCGGTCTTCGGAGGATGCGGCGGCATGCGCCAAAAATGCTGCAGGTTTAGAAATTCACGCGCTGCCGTCGGGCGCTTTGCACAAAACGGCCGCATTTTGGGCTCGTTTAGAGCCTGCCACAAGCGTTAACCTTCTTTTCTATCGCAGCCAGCAGGAGTTTTTCATGGCGAAAATTGATGCGTTTTTTAAGTTGATGCACGACCAGGGGGCATCCGACCTTCACCTGGTATCCGGGCAGCAGCCGGCCTTGAGAATTCGTGGGGATATCGAGCGGGTCAAGTACAATCTGCTGACCGATGACGATTTGAGAAGCATGCTTTACGAGATTGCGCCCGAAGACAAGGTCAAAAACTTTGAGGAAAGCGGCGACATCGACTTCGGATATGAAATTCCGGGTTTGGCCCGTTACCGCGCCAATTTTTTCATGCAGAAAAACGGTATCGGCGCCGTGTTCCGGGAGATCCCCAATACGATCCTGACGGCCAAGCAGCTCGGCCTGCCGCCGGTCATTCCCCGGCTGGCCTCCCTGCCCCGCGGGCTGGTGGTCGTAACTGGGCCCACCGGCAGCGGTAAATCCACGACTCTGGCGGCGATAGTTGATGAGGCCAACCGCATCCGCAAGGATCACATCATAACGGTTGAGGACCCCATCGAATTCGTGCACAAAAGTCAGAGCTGCATTGTCAACCACCGTGAGGTGGGTATGCATACCCAATCCTTCAGCGCCGCCCTGCGCGGGGCGCTGCGTGAGGACCCCGATATTATTCTGGTGGGCGAAATGCGGGACCTCGAAACCATCTCCCTGGCGATCGAGGCGGCCTCCACCGGCCATCTGGTTTTTGGGACCCTCCATACCACCAGCGCCGCGAAAACCGTCGACAGGATCATCGAGGTGTTCCCCCACAGCGAACAGGCCCAAATCCGCTCCACTCTGGCCGACGGCATCCGGGCCGTCGTGGCGCAGGTGCTGTTCAAGCGCGTGGACAAGGTCGGCCGCTGCGCGGCCCTCGAGATCCTGATTGCAACTCCGGCGGTCCGCAACCTGATCCGGGAATCCAAGACCCACCAGCTGCCCTCGATGATGCAGACCGGAAAGAAGTACGGCATGCAGCTGCTGGATGACGCCATCATGGATCTCCACAAAAAAGGCATGATCGATTCGGAAGAGGCCTATGCCAAGGCCAACGACAAGGCCAAGTTCAGGCCGCTGCTGCGCACCCCGCCGGCGGACTTCACCGAGGCCTGACGGTTGGGCCTGCAGGCGCTTTTGGCTTGAAATCGTAGTTTTCGTTCGGCCGTCGGCCGGTTTGTATCGTCGAAATTGAGAGGCACAGCATGAAAAAACACGAAATCGACCAGATTCTCACCAAGATGCTCGACTCCCACAACAACGTCTCGGACTTGAACTTGACGGTGGGTAAAACCCTCCAGGTGGAAAGCGCCGGAGAACTCGTGGCGGTGGACTTGAAACCGGCCTTGCGGGAGTTGACCCCATTTCAAACCGAGGTCTTTGCGCTGAACCTGATCAACCAGGACCGCCGTCTGACCGAGCGGTTGCTCAGTGAAGGCTCCTGCGATCTCTCTTACGGCCTGCCCGGTAAAGCCCGTTTCCGGGTCAACGTATTTTCGCAGTCCGGAAATACCAGCATTGTTCTGCGGCGGCTGGAGTCCAAGGTTCCCAACATCCATGAAATGAATCTGCCCGAATCTTTTTTCGAAATTGCCCAGGAAAGAAACGGCATCGTTTTTGTCACCGGCGCCACCGGCTCCGGTAAATCCACCTCTCTGGCCGCTATTCTGGACGACATCAACGAGAAAAAATCCGTTCATGTGGTGACCCTCGAGGATCCCATCGAGTACCAGCACCCCCACAAAAAATCGACCTTCAACCAGCGGGAACTCGGGACCGACTACGACTCTTTTGCCCACGGGCTGCGCGCGGCGCTGCGTCAGGCTCCCAAAGTGATTCTGGTGGGCGAAATGCGGGACCGTGAAACCGTTGAAATCGGTCTCAGCGCGGCGGAAACCGGCCATCTCGTGTTGACCACGCTGCATACCGTCGACGCCGGCCAGACCATCAACCGTATTCTGGGTATGTTCAAAACTGAAGAGGAGAACCAGATCCGAATCCGACTGGCCGACACCCTGCGCTGGATTGTCGGGCAGCGGCTGCTTCCCAAAATCGGCGGGGGGCGGGTGGCGGCCTTTGAAGTTCTGCGATCCAACCTGCGGGTAAAGGATTCGATTCTCAACGGCGAGTCGGAAGGCAAAACCTTCTATGAGATCATGCAGGACGGCCGCCCCTTCGGGATGACGACCTTTGACGATTACATCGTAAGCCTTTACGAACAGGGGCTCATCACCCGGGAGACGGCCATGGGCTATGCGTCACGGCGTGGCATCGTGGGACGCGGCATTGACACGGTCAAAAGCGCTCGCGGAGAGTCGACCACCGATATCCAGCAACTCCAGCTGGATCGCGAATACACACGCAAGCACCAGCCCAGCACCATGGGCTTTTAACCGGGCGCTGCATTGGTTTTAGCAAACAAGGGGAATCTGGCCATGGAGATCATCTGTAAAAAGTGTAAGAGCAAGTTTCGAATCGCCGACGATAAAATTCAGACCGATCGGGCGGCAACCCTGCGCTGTCCTCGCTGCAAGGCCGGAATCGTCGTCGGCGCCAAACCCCTTGCCGCCGCGCTTCCGTCCTCAGAGCCGGAGCCGGCCTGCATCGAGGCCGCCCCGGAATCCTTCGACGGTTACGCCGACAGCCCATTCAACTTTGTGGAGGAAGAGGGTAAAACCGCCTTGATTTGCGAAGAAAACGCCGAGGTGATAAAGAAAGTCTCCGACGTTCTGAAAATCATGGAGTACCACATCACCGAGGCCGAAAGCACCCGGGATGCCCTCAAGCGGATGCGCTATCACGACTATGACCTCGTAGTTGTCAATGAAGCCTTTGACAGCGTCAACCCTGATGAAAACGGGGTCCTGATCTATCTCGAGCGTCTCGGCATGTCGGTGCGACGCAAGCTCTTCGTGGCAATGATCAGCCGGCGCTACCGTACCATGGACCAGTTCACGGCTTTCGGTAAAAGTGTCAACATGATCATCAACAGCCGCAACCTGAACCAGATCGGCGGCATCCTGGGGCGCGGGCTGACCGAGCGGGACCTCTTCTACCGGGTTTTCAATGAATCCCTCCAGGCTGTTGGTCGGGGCTGATGCCACGGCGTTTCCTCCGGATCTGAAAAAAAGGGCCGGGAGGGACGATCGCCTCAGCGGACGGTCGATTGCCGGCAGCCATCGCCGTACAGGAATATTTTTCGATGACCGATTCCCCGTCCCGATACACCTGCCACGAATATCGTGAAGAGATGCTGCTGTTGGGCCTGCGGCGCCGGCTGGCGGATGATTCCCTGTCGGCGGCTGAAAAAGAGGCCCTGCAAAAGGAGATCGCGGAATTGGAAAAACGGATGGGCATGGCCTGACAACACACCACCTGTCCTCGGCGGGCGGGCCAAAGGACAGGCAAGATGAGGTATTTCTTTGTCGTGACCCTTGAGTCCGGCATGCGGCCTGATTGCAGCGGGTCATAGCCTGTGGCATGAGCCCGCCAACTTTCATCACCGCAAGGGGGCCGCGCTCAAAAGCCGCAAGCCTTCCAGGGTTAAATTTTTCTCAACAGCCTCAATCGTTTCCGCTACCCTGAACATCAGCTCGGCCAACCCGCCGGTTGCAATCACGCGGGGGCTGGTGGTCATCTCGGCTTTTATGCGCCGTACCATTCCATCCACCATTTCGGCATAGCCGAAAATGATCCCCGCCTGAATACTGGTGATGGTGTCCTTGCCGATGGCGGTCTCCGGCGGCGTGAAGATTTCCACCCGTGGCAGTTTGGAGGCTTCGCGAAACAGGGCTTCCGCGGAAATCATGATGCCGGGGCTGATGGCGCCACCCAGATATTCCCCCTTTTCGGAGATGACGTCAAAGGTGGTGGCGGTGCCGAAGTCGATGGCGATAAGGCTGCAGCGGTATTTGTGATAGGCTGCAATCGCGTTGACGATCCGGTCGGCGCCGATTTCCGCCGGGTTATGATAGCGGATGGGCATCATCCCCACCACCGAGCGGGCATCCACCCAGCTGGGCACGTGCCCCAGGTAGCGCCGGCAGAAGGCATCCAGAATTTTAACCACCGGCGGGACCACGCAGGAAATGATGCTTTTCTCGATGCGCGTGCGGTCGATCCCTCCCAATGCCAAAAGGCTGCCGAGCAGCACGTTCAATTCATCTTCGGTGGTGTTGCGCTCGGTTCGAATACGCCAGTCCCGAATCAGGTTCAGGCCGTCGTAGATTCCCAGCACCGTGTTGGTATTCCCGACATCAATTACCAAGAGCATCGATCATTTCCTTCGGCGACTGGAAGGTCAGCCGTCCGCGTTGCGGATGGCGTCGATGACCTTGACCGTTGCCATCGTGTTGGCGACATCATGGACGCGGACGATCTGGGCGCCTGCCAGGATGGCGGCCGTGACGGTCGCCTGGGTACCGGTCTCCACCAGTGGGTGCTCCGGGTGGATGTCGGTCTGCCGGTGGCCCTTGACCAGATGGCGGATAAACGACTTGCGCGAAGTGCCGATCAGGATCGGGTAGCCCATTTCCGCGAAAGCCTGCAAGTGCTTCAGGAGCAGGAGGTTGTGGATGAAAGTCTTGCCGAAACCGATGCCGGGATCCAATATGATCCTGCAGCGGGTGATTCCCGCGGCCTGAAGCCTGTCGGCGGCGTCCAGCAGGTAGGCGCAGACTTCAGCTGTCACATCGGCGTATACTGGTTTGGCCTGCATGGTCTTGGGGGTACCCTTCATGTGCATCAGAACCACCGGAACGTCCCATGCGCGTGCCACTGAAACCATTTCCGGGTCGTAGGTCATGGCGCTGATGTCGTTGATCATTGCCGCACCCGCCGCCAATGCCCGGCGGGCAACCTCGGCCTTCATGGTATCGATCGAAATGGGTTGTCTGATGCGCTTTGCCAGTGCTTCGATCACCGGCACCACCCTGCCGATCTCCTCTTCGGTGGATATCGGTTCCGAAAACGGCCGCGTCGATTCTCCTCCAATGTCAACGATGCCAGCACCTTCGGCGGCCATTTCTTCCGCCTGGGATACGGCGGCGGCCGGATCTAAAAAATGGCCGCCGTCGGAGAAGGAATCCGGTGTTACGTTGACAACCCCCATCACACAGGTCTGGCGGCCCAGCTCAAGACGATGGCGCCCCCAGGAAAGAAGATAGGATTTCATGGGTCAGGCTTTGGGTTGCTCGGTTTTCGTTTCGGGTTGCGCATCGGAGGTTTCCGCCGCCTTTTGGGCCTCAGGGAGCTTGAATTCCGGTCGCAGGGAATGAATCAGTTCATCCAATTCACGCCCTAAAACGGTTTCCTTTTCCAGCAGCAACTCAGCGAGTTTGTGGAGAACGTCGATATTTTTCTCCAGCACCCCTTTGGCCCGGGTGTAGCTGTCCTTGATGATCCGGGTGATTTCCTGGTCGATCTTGCGGGCGGTTTCCTCTGAATAATCACGGTGCTGGGAGATTTCACGGCCGAGAAAGATCTGCTCTTCGCCCTGGTCGTATGACAGCGGGCCAAGGTCCGCGCTCATCCCCCAGGCCCGGACCATCTTTTGAGCCAAGCCTGTCGCCTGCTTGATATCGTTTGAGGCGCCGGTACTGATCCGCCCGAACACCAGTTCCTCGGCAACGCGGCCGCCAAAGGCTACCGCCAGGTCGCTTTCCAGCTGATCCTTGTACTTGAAGTCGCGTTCTTCGGGGAGAAACCAGGTGACACCGGCCGCACGCCCGCGGGGAATAATCGTGATTTTGTTGACCGCGTCGGTGCCCGGCAGGAGGCGGGCTACCAAGGCGTGGCCACCCTCGTGATAAGCGGTGGTTTTGCGGTCCTCCTCCCTGACCACCTTGGACTTGCGCTCCAGGCCCATGTAGACCTTATCTTTGGCGTCCTCGAAATCCGTCATCTCCAGGCGTTCCTTGCCGCGCTTGGCTGCCAGGAGCGCGGCCTCGTTGACCAGGTTTTCCAGGTCGGCCCCCGAGAAACCGGGGGTGCCCTTGGCCAGCATGAGGGCATCGACATCCGCCGCCACCGGTGTGCGACGCATGTGGACCCCCAAAATGGCCTCCCGGCCTTTGATGTCCGGCAGGGAGACGACAACCTGGCGGTCGAAGCGACCCGGCCGCTGCAGGGCTGGGTCCAGCACGTCCGGGCGGTTGGTGGCCGAAATCAGGATGACCCCTTCGTTGGATTCGAAACCGTCCATTTCCACCAGCAGCTGGTTCAGGGTCTGCTCACGCTCGTCATGGCCGCCGCCGAGCCCGGCACCGCGGTGGCGGCCGACCGCATCGATCTCATCGATGAAAATGATGCAGGGGGCGTTTTTCTTGCCCTGTACGAAAAGATCGCGCACCCGGGAGGCGCCGACGCCCACGAACATTTCCACGAAATCCGAACCGCTGATGCTGAAGAAGGGAACCCCCGCTTCGCCCGCGATGGCTCTTGCCAGCAGGGTCTTGCCGGTTCCCGGCGGCCCCATCAGCAGCACCCCTTTGGGGATCCGACCTCCCAGGCGGGTGAACTTCTTGGGGTCCCGCAGAAATTCGACGATTTCCCCCAGCTCCTCCTTGGCCTCGTCGATCCCGGCCACATCTTCAAAAGTGACCTTGGTCTGCTGATCCGACATCAGGCGCGCTTTGCTTTTGCCGAATGACATGGCCTTGCCGCCGCCGGACTGCATCTGGCGCATAAAAAAAATCCACACGCCGATCAGGACGATCATCGGAAACCACGATATCAGGACCGACATGTACCATGGGGATTCGGCCGGCGGTTTGGCCTTGATCATAACGCCTTTGGCCCGCAGTGTTTTGATCATGTCGGCATCCTGCGGAGCAAACACCTTGAACCGGTTGCGATTGCTGTCGGTTACAAAAAGCTCCTGACCCTGGATGACGACTTCAGCAATTTTCCCGTTTTCCGCCATGCTTAAAAACTCGGTGTAGCTGAGGCTGTTTTCTGCAAGTTGCTGCTGGTTGAAGAGGTTGAAAAGCATGATCATCATCAGCGTGATTACCAGCCACAACGCTAGATTTTTGTAGAACGGATTCAACTGAAGTCACCTCCTGAGGCTGTCGGCTTGAAGGACGTCACCCACCCCGCGGAGTCCAATCCACTGGAAGAACGGCCGTATTCCAAGCTTGAAAATTTTAGTCTTCGACCCGGCCGCATGTGGGGGGTTTTACCTTTTAATAAAACTGGGTCCTTGATAGTAATCACGAAGCGGATTTAGGCAAGGAGAAGTTCCCCCCGGAGCACCCGCCGCGTTTCCGAGGTCAGCCGTGCGGTCTGATCCAGGCGCTGGCCGGCCACCCATATGATTGAAGTGCCGCTGAGGAGCAATGGGTATCGGGTTCGCGACTCGCGGGGTATCTTCTGATTGATAAAGAACCGGTGAACTTTTTGACTGCCTGCCGTTCCAAGTGGGTTGAAGCGGTCGCCCGGGCGCAAGTTTCTGACGATCAAGGGAAAGATCAAGGCATCCATATCAAAAAACTCGACAAACTGTCCAGCATTGCGCGTTGCCGGGACCATTTTTAGGCTGATCCGGCGAAATTCCAATCGGCCCCTGATTTCGGGCAGTGTGATCGAGACGGTTTCAGATACGGGAGCGGGAACCGCGTAGCGGAAATCTCCGATCAAGGCGGCGGGTGATTCCGGTTTCAGAGCCCGCAGGGGGTGTTGCGCCAACGACACCACCAAGCGGTCGGGATAGCGCTGGACCCGGATCCGGTCGGGCAGGTCGCAACAGCCATGACCGTTGCCGCTGGTGACGAGTGCCAAGACCGCTTCGATGTGGTCGAATGCGATGCGCCGAAGGTTGCCTTTTAACATTTTCAGGGACCTGCGCAGCACCCGGCGCTGGGCGGCCGGATGGAGGGCCGAGAGGGTAGCCACCGACAGCGTCAGGGAGGTGTCGGAGTGGGCAAGGCAGGCGGCTTCCAAAAGCGGGGTGGTCAGGCTTTCGAGCCAGTCGTCTTCCACCCGGGTCACCCGGGCAAAACGTGCCAAGGCTTCCCGGATGCGGGGATTGTAATCTTTCGCCAGTGCCGGCAGCAGTTGAAGCCGGATGCGGTTGCGCAGAAAAACGGGCTCCTGGTTGGTGGCGTCGGAAATGCAGTCCAGGCCGTTTGCCTCCACATAGCTGCGGATGTCCTCTCTTTTGAGGTCGATAAGCGGTCGTACGATCCGGTTTTCCCTGGCAGGCGGGATCCCGCCGGCCCCTCTGGCACCGCTGCCCCGGATGAGAAACATCAGGGTCGACTCGGCGTTGTCGTCCTGCTGATGTCCGACGGCGATTTTACGGAAATGATGCTGACGGGCAATTTGCGCAAAAAAATCATAGCGGGCTTGGCGGGCGGCCTCTTCCAGACAAAGCCGGTGCTGCTGCTTCAGACACCGAACATCTGCTGCCCCTATGAAAACCGGCAAATTGAAGTGCTGGGCCAGGTCGGCGACAAATCTGGCATCCTGGTCAGCCGCCTTGCCCCGCAGGCCGTGATGAAGATGGGCCACGCCGAGGTGCAGGTCACGCTCCGGCGCCAGCGTTAAAAGGACGTGCAGCAGGCAGACGGAATCGGCCCCACCGGAAACCGCCACCAGCACCGACTCGCCAGCCCCAAAGAGGCCGTGGGTGTCGATGGTGTGTCTGACCTTTTGCAGAACCGTCCGGTTAAAGCCGTTTGGCGAGGTTCTCATGGACAAGCTCGGACCCCTTTTGTTCCCTTGGCCGACCGCACCTGTTTGCGCCGAAACACGGGTGATATAGCTTTTTGCACTCTCAGGCTTGACCGCCAGGGGGTTCGGCGGCGCGTTTGCCTTCAGGTCGGTACTCAACCTGCCGCAACGCTTATCGGTAATTGCAATTTCGGGGCTTGCAAGTAATCGGGAGCGGCGGAAAGGCTCTGGCCATAGAGGCTTGGCAGGAGCTTTACGGGCCCCCATCGATTTGGGCAGAGTCCATCCGGAAACTAGAGATGGGCCCTATGGGCAGGGCCCCGCGCCAGCGACCCCCCCCGTAACACGTCCCGCGCAGCCGCCGGCCGAAAGACTCGATCCGGAGGCGTTTGGCTAAACCTTAAATCATAAGATTTCCCAATAAAATCAAAAACTATGATACTGACGGGAAGAAGTCAATAAAAAAGCCCCGCAAAGGTGGCTGGCAGCTCCCGCGGTATTGCGGCAGACGCCGGGTCAATGGGGGTGGTGCGGCCGTCGGGAATTCGTCGGGCTTTTTCTTCTTGAAAAAGTTCGCATGGGTGACTATAGTCTTCGTCGGTTGTGCTAGGTGGGGCGTTAGCGGTGTCCTGTACCCGAAATCCGCTTTATGCGGGGCTGAATTCCCTCTGAAGGGTTGTGTCCGGAATGTAGGGCTCAGCCTGATCGGCCGCCACGCAACAGACGGTTACGAACCTCGTCAGGTCCGGAAGGAAGCAGCGATAAGTAATGCGGTCTGTGTCGTGGATCGATCCCGGTCATGACGACGGTCCTTGTTATCCGGAAGTAATTCGACAGAGGGTGCACAACCACTTCCCCTTTTTTTCATACAACGGTCTGTCCTTTTGCAAGCCCGTCGCCCCCTCCTTCGTGAAGCCTTCCGCGACCTATTTTCTACTTCCGTCCCACGTGTTTTTCTTTTTAATTTCAGACTGAATTACGGCCCGGCGCAACGGCTTGACATCACTTTCCGGCGTCTTATTATGTGGCAACATAATGCCGGCCGCGATGCCTCTGCCCTGAGTGAAATCGGGCTCATGCTCT
>JAABRJ010000267.1 GCA_011390985.1 Desulfobacteraceae bacterium | reverse complement strand
GTCGAAATTGGGCCCCCACTCCACCGTGCCCTGCCCCAGTTCCCCCAGCAGGACCTCGGCGTAGGGCGAGAGCCGCGCCTCCGTGTAGCGCATGGCGGCAAAGGATTTGGGGTCGTCGGGGGCGCCCCAGTTGCCCTGGCCTTCGATCAGCGGGTAGCGGTAGGAAAACTCCTGGGCCATCAGCACCATGGCCTCGTAGCAGGCCGCATCGCCGTGGGGATGGAACTTGCCCAGGACGTCGCCGACGGTGCGCGCCGATTTCTTGAACTTGGCGCTGGACTTCAACCCAAGCTCGGACATGGCGTAGACGATGCGGCGCTGCACCGGTTTGAGCCCGTCGCCGATGTACGGCAGCGCGCGGTCCAGGATCACGTACATGGCGTACTCGAGGTAGGCCTTTTCCGTGAAGGTCTCGAAGGGCAGCTGCTCGACGCCGTCCAGGCTCAATTGGGAGGGGTCAGACATGGGGGTTCGGTCGTCCTCTTTTTCTCTGGGTTGGACCCTCGGACTAACCCGCCGGGCCGAGGTGTCCTTGGGTTTCCAGCCAGCCGCGGCGGTCGCCGGCGCGCCGCTTGGCGAGCAGCATGTCCATCAGCCCCAGGGCCTTCTCGCCGGAAGCCAGGGTCAGCTGCACCAGCCGCCGGGTGTCGGGGGCCATCGTGGTTTCCCGCAGCTGCAGCGGGTTCATCTCCCCCAGGCCCTTGAAGCGCTGCACATTGACGCGTGCATTTTTCTTTTTGGCCTCGATCCGGGCCAGGACGGCCTGTTTTTCGGACTCGTCCAGGGCGTAGCAGACCTCCTGGCCCACGTCGATGCGGTACAGCGGCGGCATGGCGACGTAGACGTGGCCGCCTTCGATCAGCGGCCGGAAGTGCTGCAGAAAAAGAGCGCACAGCAGGGTCGCGATGTGCAGGCCGTCGGAGTCGGCATCGGCCAAAATGCAGATTTTAGCGTAGCGCAGTCCGCCCAGATCGCCGGATCCGGGGTCCACCCCGATGGCGACCGCAATGTCGTGAATCTCCTTGGAGCCCAGCACCTCGGCCGAATCCACCTCCCAGGTGTTCAGGATTTTGCCGCGCAGCGGCATGACCGCCTGGAACTGGCGGTCGCGCGCCTGCTTGGCCGACCCGCCGGCGGAGTCGCCCTCCACCAGAAACAGTTCGCTGCGAAGCGGGTCCTGAACCACGCAGTCGGCCAGTTTGCCGGGCAGGGCCGGCCCGCTGGCCACCCTTTTGCGGGCCACTTTTTTCCCGACCCGCAGCCGCCGCTGGGCGTTGGCCAGCGCCATCTGGGCCAGCTGTTCGCCGACCTCGGCATGCTGGTTGAGCCAGAGGCTGAAGGCGTCCCGGACCACCCCGGAGACAAAGGCCGCGGATTGCCGCGAGGAGAGCCGCTCCTTGGTCTGGCCCGAAAACTGGGGGTTCTGCATCTTGACCGAAAGAACGTAGCAGCAGCGCTCCCAGATATCGTCGGGCGCCAGTTTGACCCCGCGCGGGGCCAATTTGCGAAAGTCGCAGAATTCGCGGACGGACGCCAGCAGCCCGCTGCGAAACCCGTTGACGTGGGTGCCGCCCTGGGAGGTGGGGATCAGGTTGACATAGCTTTCGGTGACCAGCTCCCCCCCTTCAGGCAGCCAGGCAACGGCCCAGCTGACGGCCTCGGCACTCCCCGCGAATTCACCCACGAACGGCGCCTCGGGCAGCAGATTATAGTCGCAGAGGCTGTCGTCGAGGTAGTCCCTCAGCCCGTCCGCGTAGCACCACGCGTCCGTTTCGCCGGTCAGGTCGTTGGTGAAGCAGACCGTCAGACCGGGGCACAGCACCGCCTTGGCCCGCAGCACGTGCTTCAGGCGCCGGACCGAAAAGCGTGGGATTTCGAAGTAGGCCGGATCCGGCCAGAACCGCAGGATCGTGCCGGTGTTGCGCTGCCCCACGGGTCCGACGTCCGCAAGTTCACCGCATTTCTCGCCGCCGGCAAAGGCGATCTCGTAGCGCCGGCCGCCGCGCTTGATGGCCACCTCGAGGCGCAGGGAAAGCGCGTTGACCACCGAGACCCCCACCCCGTGCAGGCCGCCGGAGAAGGTGTAATCCTTGTTGGAGAATTTGGCGCCGGCGTGCAGGCGGGTCAAAATCAGCTCCACCCCGCTGATCCCTTCTTCCGGGTGGATGTCCACCGGCATGCCGCGGCCGTTGTCGCCGACCTCCAGCGAGCCGTCGGCATGCAGGCGCACCTCGATGCGGTCGGCAAATCCGGCGATGGCCTCATCGACGCTGTTGTCGACGACCTCCTGGCCGAGGTGGTTGGGGCGTTCCGTGTCGGTGTACATCCCCGGCCGGCGCTTGACCGGCGCCAGGCCCCGCAGGACCTCGATCGATTCTGCCGTGTAGGTTTCCTTGCGCATGTGTCCTTATAGCCGCTGCTGTGACCGGCCTCCAGAAGCCGCCGGGGTGAGCGGCGGCCGGAGGCGGCAATCAAAATCGGTATGACGGGATCGGGCATCATACCGATTTTTGTTTTTTATGCAATTCTATTTGCGGCCGGAAACGAAAACCCCCCGCAAGCAACTCGCC
>JAABRJ010000266.1 GCA_011390985.1 Desulfobacteraceae bacterium | reverse complement strand
ACCGCACCCGACCGCTTTGCTCTGCGACTGCCCAGCCGCGGGCGGCTCAGGGGGCCACTTCGGCGGCAATCCAGTCCAGAAAGGACGGGTTTCCGGCCGCAACCGGAAGCGCCAGGACGCAGCAGCAGGCGTAGCTGTGAAGGGCCTTGACGCGCGCCACCAGCGGGTCGACCTTGGAAGCGACGGTCTTGGCGATCACCACGACCTCCGCGCCCTCCTGCACCTCGCCTTCCCAACGGTAAATGGCGCGCATGCCGTCGATGATGTTGACGCATGCGGCCAGACGCTCTTCCACCAGGGCCCGGCCGATGCGCCGGGCTTCGGACAGATCGCCGGCCGTCATGTAGACTATCTGGGCTTGCATGGGGGATCCTCCTTACGGGTTGGCGGCCGCCGGGTGACATTCAGCCCGGTCGACTCCGCAAGCTGCCGGCGCCTTGAGCTGCAAGCACGCCGACTCCGCGGCGGTCTTTTTTTTGCATTTGGGCCGCGACCATGGTAAAGAATTCGCCGTTGAGAACGAGCGCCGACGACGGGGTGTCATGGCCGCAGGCCCCCCGGTTGGCATCACCGGAGGAGATGACACGCGCGCATGAAAAAAATCGTGACGATCGGCGGTGGCAGCGGGCAATTTGCCCTGCTGTCCGGGCTGCGGGATGAACGCGACATCCACCTGACGGCCGTGGTGTCGATGGTGGACAGCGGGGGCAGCACCGGGCGCCTGCGCGATGAACTGGGAATTCTGCCGCCGGGCGATGTGCTCAAATGCATCCTGGCGCTCTCGCCGTATCAGGAGATTGCACGGACCCTGCTGCTCAAGCGGTTTCGGCAGAACAAGCGCCTGCAGGGGCACAATGCCGGCAACATGCTCCTGACGATGCTGTCGCGCTACACCGGCTCCTTTCCTTCGGGGATTCAGGCCCTGGCCGAAATTCTGGATGTCACGGGCGCCATCCTGCCGGTAACCATCGACAAGGCCACCCTGGTGGCCCGTCTCACCAACGGCAGCCACATCTACGGGGAGAGCGCCATCGACGTGCCGCGGGGCAACCAGCGGGAGAAAATCCAGGAGGTTTTCCTGGTGCCCCACCACAGCGACGCCATCTCGGTCTACCCCCCGGTAATCACCGCGCTGCGCGAGGCCGACCACGTCATCATCGGCCCCGGAGACCTTTTTACCAGCATCTTCTCTAATCTAGTGGTCCCCGGGGTGTGCCAGGCCCTGCGGGAAACCCGCGCCAAGCTGCTCTACGTGGTCAACATCATGACCAAATTCGGTGAAACCCACAACTACATGGGCCGCGACTTTGTCAGCACCCTGGAAGCGTGCCTCGGCCGCCGGGTCGACGGGGTGGTGATCAACACCCGCCGGCCAGATGCGGACCTCCTGGAAAATTATTCCAGCCAGAAAGCCGAGTTCGTGACGTGCGACTTCACGGACGCCAGCTGGTTCGGCCGCACCTACTACACCGCCGACCTGCTGGAAACCTCGGGGGACATCGTGCGCCACGACGCTAAAAAGCTGGCGGCACTGATCATGCGAATCGTTTCCGGAGAGCAGGAGGCCGACGCATGCGCCGCAGGTTGATCGTGGGGGTGATGGGCGGCGGGGCGGCGGACCGACGTACCACTGAGCTGGCCTACCGGCTGGGGCGCCTGATCGCCGCTGCGGATTGGATCCTGCTGAACGGCGGCCGCAACTGCGGGGTGATGGCCGCCTCGGCCCAAGGCGCGAAGGAGAATGGCGGGCTGACGATCGGCATTCTGCCGGACGCGGACCGCCGTCAGGCCGCCCCCTGGATCGACGTTGCGATCGTCACCGGCATGGGCAGCGCCCGCAATGCCATCAATGTCCTGTCCAGCGATGTGGTGGTGGCCTGCACCGGCGGGGCCGGCACGCTGTCGGAGATTGCCCTGGCCCTCAAAGCCGGCAGGACCGTGATCCTGCTGGAATTCGACGTCCGCAGCGCATTTGCCGGGCAGACGGCAGCCGGCCGACTGCTCCTGGCCGCCACGCCCGAAGAGGTCATCGCCCAGATCCGGCGCCTGCACCCCGTGGCGCCTCAGACCCACCCGGCCTGAAGCAGGGCCTCGGCCAGCAGCAGGTCTTCGGCGGTGGTGATCTTCAAATTATTGCGGCTGCCGGCGACGACGTGCACGGGCGCCCCCAAGCGCTCCACCAGCTGGGCGTCGTCGGTTGCGACAACCCCCTCGCGCCGCGCCCGTTCATGGGCCCTGCGGATCAGGCGGGTTCGAAACGCCTGGGGCGTTTGCGCCAGCCAGATGCTGCGGCGATCGAGGGTCGCTTCGATCCCGCCGTCGGTGCTGACCTGCTTCAGGGTGTCGACCGCCGGCACCGCCAGAATGCTGCCCCCCCAGCGGCGCGCGCCGTCCACGCAGGCCGCCAGGTGGCCGGCCGCCAGCAAGGGGCGCACGGCATCGTGGATCACCACCAGGTCATCTTCGCCCTGGGGGCAGCGGCACAGCCCGTGGTAGACCGACTCCTGGCGCTCCCGGCCGCCGGGCACCATCTCAACCGGTTTGCGCAGCGCTGCCAGGTAATTTTCGCGGCAGAAACTGAAATCTGCCTCGGGCACCACCAGCAGCAGGGTGTCCACCACCGGGCTTGCCTCGAAGACCGCCAGGGTGCGCGCCAGGACCGTGCGCCCGGCCAGCGGTCGGTACTGTTTGCGCACCGCGCCCGGCAGACGGGACCCGCTGCCGCCGGCGACGATGATGGCTGAGATCACTTTAAGGCACCTCGTCGGAAACTCTCGATGGGGGTCAGCCCGGGCGCCGGCTTGTGCCCAAGCGCGAGGCGCCGAGGGCGGCTGTCGTCAACGCAGATAGCGAAGCTCCTTGGGCAGGGGAACCCCCTTGCCCATGGTGTCCTCCCCGTAGTTCACGCCCGCAAGGATTTCGATGTCCTGCAGCGCGCGGGTGTCGCCTTCGAAGACCACCTCGCTGATGCCCTCTTTCTGAATCTTGCCGCCCGCCCACTGGATGTCGAGGACGCTGCTGGCGTCGAAGCGATCGTTGCCCACGCAGAGCTCCACCTGACCGCCGTAGTGCTGTACGATCTTGGCCACCATCAGGCTGGGGCGGCTGTGGAACCCGAGTTTGACGGGGATGCCGACTCTCAGCGAATCCCGTTCGATATTCTCGTTGAGGATTTCCTGGGCCAGCTTGCGGCCGGCCGTCAGGTAGTGGCAGACATAGAAAAGACCGTAATTGACCGTGCGGTCCAGGAGTACGCGCGGGTCGATGATCTCGGAAAGCCGTTCGTTGACCTTCTGGTAGATGTTTTTGTAGCCGGCTTCATGCAGGTGGCGCTCGTAGAAATGCAGCAGGCGGCCCATGATCTGCAGCAGGTGAAAAACGCAGGAAAAGTGCCCCCGCAGCTGCCGCAGTTTTTTGTTGGTGCCGAAGCGGAAGCCGCCCTGGATGACATAGGTGTCGAACGATGACTGGAGGTTGTGGACCAGCATCTCGTAGCGCCGGATCTCGACCTCGTTGACCTTGCTCGGCACGATCTCGTGGATTTCCGACACGCTGCAGGGCTCGAAAAAGCGCAGCAGGTCGAAGCTTTTGGAGATGCTCAGGAATTCACTGGCGATTTTGACGATGTTTTTTTTCTGCTGGGTGCGGTCCTCGTCATCGATATCGTGGGGCAGGATTTCACAGGTGGTCACGCCGGGAAAATCGGCCGCTGAAAAACGTTCCCGGGGCATGGGGATGCCCAGCCGCTGGGCTTCTTCGATGATCACCGGCGCGATCTTGATCAGACATTGGGTGAGAAATTCCTGGGTTTTATCGCCTTCCCGCTCGAAGTCCGCCGTGTCCCCCAGATCGTAGAAGGCCAGGCGGTTTGAGATGTGCTTTTGGGAGTAGCCGCCCAGGCTCAAGTGCCGCACGGCGGCGGACAATTCCCGGTAGAAATACCAGTCGGTACTGTTCTTGGCGCCGTGAAAATCCAGCAGGTCTTCCAGCACCTGGGAGGCGGCGATCAGGGTGGAGTAGAGTTTCTTGGTAAAGCGGTAGCGCGAACTGTCGGCGGTGGTGATGAAAATACAGCTCTTGAGGTAATCATGCGAAAAAATACGGGCTTTTTCCGCAAAGGAAATATCGCAGGTGTCGGTGTCGGTGCCCATGGAATGCAAGTCCCACTGAATCGGGGCGCAAAGCTCGCGCCGGGGGCGTTTTCAACCCCGCCCCCTGTCAAAAAAAACGGTCGAAGCCGCCCGTAAGCCGAATTCTGTTCCCGCAGACGGTTACCCGCCTGCGGGCTGCGATCATTCATCTTTGGGCAACGGTTGCCCGCTGCCTCCAGCGACCTACCCGGGAGCTCGGACGGGCCATCCTCAAGCACTCCCCTATTTGGTCTTGCACCGGGTGGGGTTTACAAAGCATTCCCGGTCACCCGGGAACCTGGTGCGCTCTTACCGCACCTTTTCACCCTTACCGGCCGCGGCGGGATGGCTTCCCTCCGCGGCCGGCGGTATGTTTTCTGTTGCACTTTCCTTCGCGTTGCCGCGACTCCACGTTATGGAGCACCCTGCCCTGCGGTGTTCGGACTTTCCTCCAGGCCAATCCTCCGGCCCAGCGATCGTATGGGCGACTTCAACCGCACACTGTGTTACGCTTTTTCCTCCTCTTGGCAGAAGATGATCCTGCGGCAATGGGGGCAAAAGGTCAATTCGTCGAAGCGGTGCAGCTCGTTGAACAGCTGCCATGGAATGTTGAGGTGGCAGCCCTGGCAGACCGCGTCGACCACCGGCGCCACGGCCCTCTGTTTGACCTGCTCCTGAACCCGTCTGAAGCATTCCAGCAGAATCGGGTCAACGGCCCGAGCCGCTTCCCGGCCGGCCTGCGCCAAGTCCGTCAATTGGGCCGTCAATTGCTGGGTTTCGCGTTCGATCTCGGCCTTCTGGCGGTCGGCCGTCTGGCGCAGCGCCAGCACCTGCGCCTTTTTCTGCTTCACGGCGGCGTCCGCGGCCTCGATCCGGTCGAGACAGGCCAGCATCTCGTCTTCGATCAGGGAGTTTTTGCGCTTGAGGTCATCGATCTCCTTCAAAATAAGCTGATATTCCTTGTTGGTCTTGACGGTGGCGAGACGCTCGTTGCTTTTCCGGATTTGGGCGAGCGCCACCTGGGCCTCGCGCTCCTGTTCGCGGTAGGCTTTCTGGACGGCCTGCAGTTGGCCGTCCTCCTCGGCCAGGGTCGCCTCGAAGGCCTCCACTTCAAGCGTGACGGCGGCCACCTTGACGGGCGTCCCGGCCAGCAGGGTCTCAACGCGGCGGATGTCGGCCTCGACGGTCTGCAGCTCCACCAGTGATTGGATTTTTTCTCTGGATATCGACGCCATGCGGGTTTCCGGTTTTTAAAAGTTAACTTAGAAGATTGATTTTGTCAATTTAACATATTTAATTATATCAATTTAAATGGTTCTGTCTCGCCGTCGTAGGCCTGTACCGCGACGCCCATTCGGCGGCGGTCGAGACCGGTCTGCAGCCGTTCGGCAAGATCCGCCACGACCAGATGTTCCGAGGCAAAATGACCGATGTCGATCAGTCCCCGGCCGGCTTCTTCGGCCCAGCGGGCATCGTGGTAGCGCAGGTCGCCGCTGATGTAGGCCTCGCACCCCGATGCGGCGAAGGTCTCCAGCAGACCGCTGCCGCTGCCCGAGCAGAGGGCCACCCGTTTGACGGCAAGGTCTTTTTTGCCGGCATACCGGACCTGCGCGGCCTGAATCCGGTTTTGGACTTGGCGCGCCAGGGCCTCGAGCGGCAGGGCTTCGGGCAGCAGGCCGACCCGCCCAAGCCCCTCCCGCGCGGCGCGGTCCGCCGCCTGGCCGGCGGGAGGGGCGTCAGCGGGCGCAAGTGCGCCTACCGGGGTCAGCCCGATGCGGCGGGCCAGCAGATCGTTGAGGCCGTCGGCGGCGCTGTCCAGATTGGTGTGGGCGGCGAAGATCGCCAGCCGATGCTTCAGGGCCATGTCGAGGATCGCGCCCAGGGGCGTTTCCAAGTCCAGCCGCTCCAGCGGCTTGAAGATCAGGGGATGGTGGGTCACCAGCAGGCCCGCGCCCGCCCGGCAGGCGGCCGCGACCACCGCGCTCAGGGGGTCGAGGGCCACCATGACGGTCTCGACCGGCCAGCCGCGGTGGCCGACCTGAAGCCCGACGTTGTCCCAGCTTTCGGCCAGCCGGGCCGGTGCGATGGCTTCCATGACGTGGCAGATGTCGTTGACGCAGGCCGTCATCCGTCCCCTCCGGCAGCGGCGCACTCGCCTGTTTATTGCAGCCGGCCGCAGCCGCGGCTTGGCGTGCACGCCGGCAGGGCCTTATCAACTCGGATTTCCCCCCGCCGCGGTCTTGCAGCGGGCGTCGGGCTGACGGGTATTCGTAACACAACCAAGAGAAAAAGGGGAATGGAAAAATCCCGGCCCGGGTTGCCGGCACCTGCCGGATAGACGACGGCGGGCGGGCCAAAACACAAACGCGGCCTGCAGGACCGCGCGGTTGAAATCATTATGGTCTGGACGAGTGGGCCCACCTGGGATCGAACCAGGGACCGACCGGTTATGAGCCGGTGGCTCTGCCAGCTGAGCTATGGGCCCGGATATCCATTGAAAACGCAGTGGTTACCTATCCCTCGCGGCGGCTTTTGTCAAGCCCCGCGGGCGGCTGCCTGGCGGCCGGGGGGCCGCCGGCAGCCATCGGCGCAGCCAAGGCCCCTCATATTTCCAGGAAACTTTTGAGCTTTCGGCTGCGGGTGGGGTGGCGCAACTTGCGCAGGGCCTTGGCTTCGATCTGGCGAATGCGCTCGCGGGTCACGGCAAAGTCCTTGCCGACCTCCTCCAGGGTGTGATCCGCTTTTTCCCCGATCCCGAAGCGCATGCGCAGCACCTTTTCCTCGCGGGGGGTCAGGGTCGCCAGAACCTTGCGCGTCTGCTCGGCCAGATTCAGGCTGACGGCGGCCTCCGAAGGCAGCATGAACTTCTTGTCCTCAATGAAATCTCCCAGGTGGCTGTCCTCCTCTTCACCGATGGGGGTTTCCAGCGAAATCGGTTCGCGGGCAATTTTGAGGACCTTGCGCACCTTGTCCAGCGGGATTTCCATTTTTTCGGCGATCTCTTCCGGTGACGGCTCGCGCCCCAGCTCCTGGACCAGGTAGCGGGAGGTGCGGATCAGTTTGTTGATGGTTTCGATCATGTGCACCGGAATCCGGATGGTGCGGGCCTGGTCCGCGATCGCCCGCGTGATGGCCTGCCGGATCCACCAGGTGGCATAGGTGCTGAACTTGTAGCCCCGGCGGTATTCGAACTTGTCCACGGCCTTCATCAGCCCGATATTGCCCTCCTGGATAAGGTCGAGAAACTGCAGCCCGCGGTTGGTGTACTTCTTGGCGATGCTCACGACCAGGCGCAGATTGGCCCGGATCAGTTCGCTTTTGGCGAACTTGGCGCGCTGGCGCCCCTCTTCGGCGCACGCAATCGCCCGCTTGAGGGCCCGACTGTTGGCTTTGATGGCCATTTCACGGGCGGCCGTGACCGCCAGCAGCGCCAGGATTTGCGCGTAGTGCTCGGGCAGCTTTTCCGGGCCATGGGGGGTGCTGGTCTGCGCCCAGGCCGTAAAATTCTCCAGGCTGGCCATGTTGCTGCGCAGGTCCTTGACCGGCACGCCCGCACTCTCCGCGGCTTTCTGCAGCAGCAGGCTCTGGCTGTCGAACCAGTCGATCTGGGTGCGGATCAGCTCTTCGATCTTGTCGACCACGCCGCTTTCCAGACGCCAGTCTTTCAGCAGCTGGAATATCTTGTTGTTGCGGCGGACGATGCAGCGCCGCAAGCGCCGCTGCTCATCGGCGGGCAGGTTTTCGGTGAACAGCTTTTCGCGGTACGCCTTGTTTTCCAGGTCGATTTTCTGAATCGCGTTGATCGTGGCGATAAAATTGCCGGTCTGCTCGGATTCCTCGACATAGGCATCGCCTTCGTCCAGGTCGCGCAGCACATGCTTCGGCCGGAGGCTTCCGCCCTCGATGAGCTCCCCGAGCCCCAGGATACTTTCGACACCGATGGAGGTCTCCAGCAGCCCCTTGAGGACTTCCTGCTCGCCGGCCTCGATCTTTTTGGCGATCTCGATTTCACCTTCACGGCTCAAGAGGGTCACGAGCCCCATTTCGCGCAGGTACATCTTGACGGGATCGGTCACGGTCCCGAACTCCGACATCGCCTTGGCTTCCCGCTCCTGGTGCTGCGCCTCGCTTTTGCGATCTTTGTTCTTGGGGTTCGGATCCCCAATTTTATGTTTGTTCTCATCGACGATCTCGATGTCCAGATCATCGAACATCATGATGGTTTCATCGATCTGGTCGCTGGACAGCATGTCCTCGGGCAGAACCTGGTTGAGTTCCTCGTAGGTCAGGAACCCCTCTTCCTTTCCTTTCGAAATCAGCTCTCTTAAAACTTTTTTATCAATCTTTTCTGCGCGTTGCCGCTTCCTGGCAGAGTCGTTTTCCATACAGCGTGGTCTCCTGGTCCTTACAGATGTTACGATTTCTCGATCTGAGCCTGCTTTTGCTGCAAGAGTTTCAGCCATTGTTCATGATCGCCTCTTTTTTCAGCAGCTTTGATTTTTTCCAGAATCGTGTGGTCCTTGTTTTTGCGGCTGTTTTCAAACTGGTCGAGCAGCTTCAGGCAGCCGCGGTGATCCCAGGGGGTGTCCTCCAGGACCAGGGAGGCCACCAGTTTCTGGATGTCCGCATCAGCCGTGCTGTCGATGGCCCGGTTGAGCCCATCCGGGTCGCCCTCCCAGCGCAGGGTCATCTTGCCCACGCTTCGCAGGGCTTCGTTTTCGAATAAATCCAGGAGCCGCCGCTGCCGGATTTCCGGCAGGATCTGCGGGTATTGCAGCATCATCATCACCACCCGCGTTTCAAACCGGTCGAACTGCTGGGCGGATAGCGGCGGCCGACTGCCGCCCGCACCGGCGGGTGCCCGCGGCCGGGGGTGGGCGCCGCCGGCCGGCTTGGCGCCGACCCGGCTGCGAACCCGCTCCAGGATCGCGCTTTCATCCACCTGAATGCGTTCGGCCAGGCTTTTGACGTAGAGCGAGCGGGCCATGGGGTCCTGAAGGGCCGCAATCGCGTCGGTCAGCTCGGATACGATCTGAACCTTGCCGTCGACCGAAAGGCCGTGCCGCGCGACGGCCGCGGCCATCAGAAACGGGATGATCCCCTGGGCCTTGGCGGCCGCCTGTTCAAAGGCCGCGGCGCCGAATTCGAAAAGGAAGGAATCGGGGTCATGGCCCGGCGGCAGAACGCAGATGCGGGCGTCGGCGTAGCCCTGGTCAAAAACCCCGATGCTGCGCTGGGCGGCCTGGATGCCGGCCGCGTCCGAGTCGTAGACCAGCACCACCGTGCCGTTCTCGCCGATGCAGCCTCTGAGGATCCGCACATGCTCCGGAGTGAGGGCCGTGCCGAGGGTTGCGACGGCATTTTGAATGCCGTGCTGATGCAGTGCCAGCAGGTCAAAATACCCCTCGACCACCAAAACGGTTTCGTTTTTGCGACAGTGCTCCCGGGCCTGGTCGATTCCGTAGAGCGAGCGGCGCTTCGTGTAGATCGAGGTTTCCGGTGAATTCAGATACTTGGGAAGACCGTCGTCCAGCACCCGGCCCCCGAAGGCGATCACCTGGTGGGCGGCGTTGCGGATGGGGAAAATAATCCGGTCGCGGAAACGGTCATAGTATCCGCTGCCGGTTTTGCGGGGGATCACCAGCCCGGCTTTTTCCATCAGCTGCAGGCGTTCGCGGTCGGCCCGAAAGTGGCGGATCAGCGCATCCCAGCCCTCCGGCGCATACCCCAGTTCAAACCGGTCGACAATCGCCGGCGCAAACCCCCGTTTTTCGAGGTAGGCCCTCGCCGTCCGGCCCGCAGCGGGATCCTTCAAAACGCCGCTGTAAAACGCCATGGTCTTGCGGTTCAGCCCCAAAAGGACCTCCCGCTCGCTCAAACGGCGGCGCTCAAGGGGCGACATTTCCCGCGACGGCAGCTCTATTCCGCAGCGTTGGGCCACGGCCTTGACCGCCTCGGGGAAGGTCATGCCCTGCTGCTTCATCAAGAAACTGAAAACATTGCCACCCGTGGCACACCCAAAACAATAGAAAATCTGCTTTTCCGGATTGACGCTGAAGGAGGGGGTTTTTTCGGCATGAAACGGGCAAAGCCCCACCAGATTTCTGCCGGTTTTTTTCAGAACGACGGCCTCGGATATGATCTCGACGATATCGGCGGCATTGCGAATCTCTGAAATTTTTTCTTCCGGGATGAAGTCAGCCAAAAAAATATCCCTCCGTGACCGTAAAACGGTTCTCTGGGGAAAAACGGAAGGGTTCAGTCCGGGTGCAGCCGGACCATTTCCCAGGAAGAAACGACAGGGGGAAGATGCACGCCACGTTGCGGAAAGGGCCAAGGGGTCATTGCCTTCGGGTACAGTCGCAATTTTCGGGAAATAGTGTAGATTAACGCTCGAACCCCATTTTGTCAAGCTGCCGCCGGCCGATCCGGTTGCCGCCGGACGCCTGCGCTCATGCCTGCTCGCCCCGGCCCAGGAGGCTGATGGCGGCCTGCAGATTCAGGCTCCCGGTGTAGAGCGCCCGCCCGACGATCACGCCGGTTACACCGGCGTCAACCAGGGGCAGCAGCGCCTGGATATCGGCCAGGGTCGAAATCCCGCCGGATGCCACCACCGGAATGCTGAGGGCTTCAGCCAGGCGGCGGGTCTCCTCGATGTTGACCCCGGTCTGCATCCCGTCGCGCTGGATATCGGTAAAATTGATGGCCGCGACCCCGCAGCCTTCGAACTGCCGCGCCAGATCGACGGCCAGGGTGCCGGTGGTCTCGGTCCAGCCTTCGATGGCCACCCGGCCGTTCTTGGCGTCGATGCCGATCACCACGCGCCCCGGAAAGGCCTCGCAGGCGGTTTTGACCAGGTCCGGGTTGCGGATCGCCTCGGTGCCGATCACCACCTTGTCGATCCCCATGTCCACATACATGCGAAAGGTTTCGAGGGTTCGAATACCGCCGCCGACCTCTATCGGGATCTGCAGGCGGCTGCGGATTTCACGGATGGCCGCCAGATTGCGCGGGCTCTTGGCGATCGCCCCGTCCAGGTCGACCACATGCAGCATCTCGGCGCCGAGCCGTTCCCAGCGCAGGGCCATGGCGGCCGGGTCATCCGAGCAAACCGTCTCCTGATCCATGCGCCCCTGCAGCAGGCGGACGCACTGGCCGTTTTTGAGATCCACAGCCGGAATGATGATCATGGCACTCCTTGTCGCAGTTCATACCGTTGCCGGTCAGTTGCCCCTCCAAAACCGCTTTCAGGGTTTGGGGAAGGTCTGCAGCATCTGCTCGAGACCGGTCTGGGCCATCTCATGGGCGCTGATCCAGCGGGCGCCGCGCCGGACAAAGGTCCCCAGGTTGAAGAGGTTTTCACT
>JAABRJ010000265.1 GCA_011390985.1 Desulfobacteraceae bacterium | reverse complement strand
AGGCGGGTCCGTCACCGCCGGCAACTCCTCCCAGACCACCGACGGTGCCGCGGCGGCCGTCATCATGAGCGGCCAGAAGGTCGAGGCGCTGGGTCTCAAACCGATCGCCAAGCTCAAGACCTACACCACCGTCGGCTGCCGCGCCGACGAAATGGGCGTCGGCCCGCGCTACGCTATTCCCAAGCTGCTGAAAATGGCGGGCCTGGATATCGCCGACATCGGTCTTTACGAGATCAATGAGGCCTTTGCCTCCCAGGCCCTCTACTGTCTCCGTGAACTGGGCCTGGACCGCTACATGGAGCGGGTCAACATCCACGGCGGCGCCATCGCCTTGGGGCACCCCCTGGGATGCACCGGCGCCAAGCTGTGTGCCACGCTTCTGGCCAACATGCAGCGCCTGGGCGTCAAGTACGGCGTCGAGTCCATGTGCATCGGCGGCGGGATGGGTGCCGCGGCACTCTTCGAGCTCTGCGGCTGATCGGCCTGCACGTGCTGCCGGCGGCCGGGGACCCTTCTCTGGGGCGGGGTTCCCGGCCGCTGCGCGCGGGTTTTCGGCCTCTGCCTGCCGTATTGACATCGGTACGCCTTTCCGCCATACTCCCCCCGGTTTTTTCCTGACAATCAGCATCCGTCCACAGGGTCGCTTTACTCCACTGAATGCATGCGAAAATGTGATCCAGGACCCGCCTCGGGCATCGCTCCCCGCACGGCGGATCCTCCCCCGGCTAAAAATGGCATCGCAGGGCCCTCTGCATGGCTGTCGGCAAAAAGCCGCGCCATCCACCCAATCCAGCGGTGCGGCAATTCCTCAGGAGGTGTGCAGTGAAAAACGGAAAATGCCCCAAATGCGGTTCCAAAGAGGTGTACTGCGGCGACGATGTGCATCCCAAAAGCGGGCCGTTCGGCAGCAATTCGATCCCCGTCAGCCTGACATCGATTGCGGCCCTGGACAACTATGTCTGCACCGACTGCGGCTACATGGAAAGCTACATCGCCGATCCCGCAAAGCTGAAGGAAATTTTCGTCAAATGGCGGCGGGTGTCTTGACGGCCGCCGCCGCCAAGCCGGTGAACGCCAGGGCCGCCAGGAGGGCGCCGCAGGTGCTGTTTTGCAAGCCAATCGAGCCAGGACGGGGACATGGGATTTGCAAGGGGTGGCAACCGCTTTAGAGGATTCAGACGTCTGGGCGCGATTGCGCGCGTGTTGGTGAAGCACGGGTGCGGGGCTGTTGCCGACCGGCTGACCTCCCGCCGCAAAATCCGCAGCGACGCGGACAGTTTAGGCCCGAGCGGTTTTCCCGCCCCGCGGCGCATCCGCCTGGTACTCGAGGAACTGGGGCCCAGTTTTATCAAGCTGGGGCAGCTGATGAGCACCCGCGCCGACATTTTTCCCCCGGAGTACGTCGAGGAGTTCAAAAAGCTGCAGGATCGGGTGCCCCCGCTGGCCTTCGCTGAAATCAAACAACTCCTCGAAGCTGAGCTGCAGCAGCCGCTGGCGGCGCTTTTCGCCGATTTTTCAGCGGAATCGATCGCGGCCGCCTCGGTCGCCCAGGTGTATGCCGCCCGTCTTTTCAGCGGTGCGCAGGTGGCCGTAAAGGTCATCCGGCCGGGGATCACCAAGAAGATCCGTGAGGACATCCAGCTGATGTACACCCTTGCCGCCAGGCTCGAAAAAAACTTCGAACTGGGCCGAATCCTGGGGGCCACCAACATCGTGCAAGAGTTTGAACGCACGATTTTCAACGAGCTCGACATGTTCCGGGAGGCCGGCAACATCGAGAAGTTTGCCGCTCATTTTCAGTATGTCGAGGATATCTGCGTTCCCAAGGTCTACTGGGAGCTGACCACCAAATCGGTCCTGGTGATGACCTTCATCGAAGGCGTCAAGGTCGACGAGGTGGCCGCCATCCGTTCGGCCGGCATCGACCCCCAGGAGATCGCCCTGATCGGACTGCGGTCGCTTTCGCGCCAGTTGATGGAGTTCGGTTTTTTTCACGCCGACCCCCACCCCGGCAACACCATCGTCATGCCGGACGGGCGGGTCGGACTGGTGGATTTCGGCATCATGGGGTACCTCGACGAGGAGACCATGCACCAGGTGGCCTACCTGTTCCTGGGCTACGCCGAAAGGGACTACGACCTGATCATGGAGGCGCTGCTGGCTTCCGGGGTTCTGCCTGCCGAGGGGGTTGACCTCGCCGCTTTTCGAAGGGACCTGAAAGATATCAGCGAGCCTTTTTACGGGCGTTCCCTGCAGACCATTTCCGTCCGGGACGTTTACGAGCAGGTGATGCAGCTGGTGTCCAAGTATCGCATTTGCCTGCCGCGCAATCTATTGCTGCTGCTCAAGACCCTGATCCAGACCGAGGCCCTGGGAAAAACCCTGGGCAGTGATGCCAGTATCCTGACCGTCATGCGGCCCTATGCCCGCCAGCTGCTGCAGAAGGGCTACGAGTCCCGTAAAATTCTGCGCAACATGGGCCAAGATCTGCGCAACAGCGCAGGCTACCTCAAATCCGCACCCAAGCTGTTCCATGATATTCTCAAACAGACCGCCATGGGCAAGCAGGCGGTCGAGTTGCGGCACACCGGGTTCGACCGCCTGGATCAGAAGTTCGAAAGGGGCGTCAACCGGCTGGTCATCGGCCTGATCATTTCGGCTTCGACCATCGCCGCGGCCCTGATCCTCAATTCCACCCAGACGGTGGTTCAGTTTCAGGTGCGGCTGCTGGGCTACCAGACCCTTTCCCTCACCGCCATCTTGGGGGTGGTCGGGTACTCCATTGCCACCGTGCTGGGGCTTTGGCTGATCATCTCCATATTCCGCTCCGGCAAGCTGTGATACGCTAAAAAAAGTTGGAATTTGCGACGGTCCGCGATCAGTTCAATCGTCTCCGCACCGCCGGTCCGGGGTCTGTTTCCAAAACCGCGCCCTTTTCCCCTCCCTTGGAGGGCGGGATTTTCACCCTATGCTGCGACTCATACGCGATTGGCTGAACCGCTATTTTTCAGATCCGCAGTCCATCATTCTGGGAATGCTGCTGCTGGCGGGGTTTCTGATCATCATGTTTCTGGGGGACATGCTGACCCCGGTGTTCGTAAGTCTCGTGATCGCCTACCTCCTGGACGGCATGGCGATGGCCCTGCAGCGCATCAAGGTGCCCCGGCTGGTGAGCGTGCTCCTGGTGTTTTTGCTGTTCTTGGCCACCCTCTTGATCCTGGTGGTGGGACTTCTGCCCGTGCTCTCGCGGCAGATCGGACAACTTCTCCAGGAACTGCCCTCGATCATTGCCAACGGCAGGGACCTGCTGATGCTGCTGCCCGAGCGCTACCCGGAGATCGTCTCCCAAACCCAGATCCGGCAGTTCCTGGATTTCATCGGCGGTGAACTCTACGTTCTGATTCAGCGGTTGCTGACCCTTTCGCTGGCCTCGGTGCGCGGTCTGATTTCGATCCTGGTCTACATGATCATGGTGCCGGTGATGGTCTTCTTCTTTCTCAACGACAAGGCCAAGCTGCTCGCCTGGACCTCCCAATTTTTGCCCGACCACCGGGGGCTGGCCATCGAGGTCTGGCAGGTGGTCAACCAGCAGATCACCAACTACGTGCGCGGCAAGATCTGGGAAATCGTGATCGTCTGGGGGGTGAGCTATGCGACTTTTTACTTCATGGGGCTGCGGTTTGCCATGCTGCTGTCGCTTTTGACCGGCCTGAGCGTTCTGATCCCATACATCGGGGCCATCTTCATGACCCTGCCGGTGGCGGTGATCGCCTTTTACCAGTGGGGCTGGGGCGCTGATTTTGCATACGCCCTGCTGGCGTATCTCATCCTCCAGATCCTGGACGGCAACCTGCTGGCCCCGCT
>JAABRJ010000264.1 GCA_011390985.1 Desulfobacteraceae bacterium | reverse complement strand
AAGAAATGGTGAAGGGGAAGGACATCGACACCCTTCGCCGTCAAGTCCGCGAAACCGCCCTGGCTAAGACTCGCACGTCGCTCGAGATTCTCCATGCGAAGGGGGCGAAGGACGATGCCGACGCCTACCGCAAGTTCGTGACGGTGATCGCTGACCGTGTGGCCAAGGCAGCCAAGGAGGGCGGTTTTCTCGGCTTTGGCGGCGAGCGGGTGAGCGAAAACGAAAAGACGCTTCTGGCCGACTTGTCCAGCGCTGTCGGAACAGTCGGATCTTGACCCATTGCCGGATCGATGCGGGGCGCGCTCGTCCGTCGCCGTGTCCTTATTATTGATTTTGACTGTGGAGCCCTGGCCGTTCTCGGCGCCATGGCCTACTCCGCCCTGAAAAAGGCCCAGCAGGCGCCCCGGGAAGTGCCGCTGGGGATCCGGGAACCCCAGAACGCAGAGGAGAAAAAACAGCTTGAAGGCGAGGCCAAAATCACGCTCAAGGCCATGATCAATGCCGCCAAGGCCGACGGGCAGATCGACCAGACCGAGATTCAGCGCATCCTCGGGAGACTCGAGGAGGGCGGCGCCGACTCGGAGGCCCGGGATTTCGTGCTCGCAGAGATGGGCAAACCCTTGGATCTGGCGTCGCTGACAGCCGCCGCCAGGGGCAATCTCCAGCTCGGGGCGCAGCTGTATGCGGCCTCCCTTCTGGCGATCGAAGTCGACACCGCCGCCGAACGGCAGTACCTGCAGGACCTGGCCGAAGGCCTGGGGCTGGGAAGCGAGGTTACCGCCAAGCTCGAAGAGAGCCTGGGCGTCCGGTGACTTCGATTGTCCGTACGACAGTCCGAAGCCCGCCGGGCAAAAACCGAAACGCAGAACGAAAGGAGATTCGCATGGGACTTTTTGATTTCGTGAAAGACATCGGCAACAAGATTTTCGGCAGCGAAGACGAGGCGCCGGAGAAAATCAAGCAACACATCGAAAGTGCAAACCCGGGGATTTCCAACCTGACGGTCAGCGTCGAGAACGGTGTGGCCACCCTGAGCGGTCAGGCCGAAAGTGCCGAGGCCATGGAGAAGGCCGTCCTCATGGCCGGCAATATCAAGGGAATCGGTGAGGTCAGGGCCGAGGGCCTGACCGCGCCGGCGGCGGTCGAAGCGGTGGAGTACTACCTTATCCAGAAGGGAGACACGCTCTCTGCCATCGCCAAGAAATATTACGGCAATGCCAACGACTATCCCCGCATCTTCGAGGCCAATCGTGAGGTCATCAAAGATGCGAACCTGATCTTCCCGGGCCAGAAAATCCGCATCCCCAAGGGCTGACGGCCTGCGGCAGACAGGCGGCGGTTGGCAGCTGGCTAGATCCTGTGCCTGTCGCTGTTAGCCGCGATCCCCGAAGAAATAAAATACCACATGCCGCAGCCGCCTGCCACAAACGTCGACCCCCAGCGCTGGATGGGGTTTATTGTCCTCTGCCTGATCTATTTTCTGGTCTACTTTCACCGGGTTTCCACATCGGTCCTGGCCCCGGAGCTTTTGACGGCCTTTCAGACCAACGCCACGGTTCTGGGCCTGATGTCCTCGATGTACTTTTACCTGTACGCGCTGGAGCAGCCCATGGTGGGGTATCTCGCCGACCGCCTGGGACCCCGGCGGGTGGTGGGCTGGTGGACCCTGGTGGCCGCAACCGGCTGCGCATTGTTCGCCCTGGCCCCCTCGGTGGCCTGGGCCGCCGCCGGCCGCGCGCTGATCGGCTTTGGCGTCGGCGGCGTCTACGTCCCGGCTTTGAAAGCCCTGTCCCAGTGGTTCAGCCGGCGGCGGGTGCCCCTGGTTCTCGGTCTGCTGCTGGCGTGGGGCAACCTGGGCGCCGTGGTGGCCACCACGCCGCTGGTCTGGATGTCGAGCCGCTGGGGGTGGCGGGCCTGCTTCTGGATCATCGGGGCCGCTTCCTTCGGCCTGGGCCTGATCACGCTGCTGGTGCTGCGCGACCACCCGCACACCGAAACCCCGGGCACACCCGACGAAAATCAAAGCGGCGCCGCCCCGACCTCCCCCGCAAGCCCGTTTTTGCAGGCCCTCCGGGTGCCCCGCTTCTGGGTCGTGGCCGTGCTGTTCTTCATTCTCTACGGCAGCATTCTCTCTTTCCAGGGGCTTTGGGCGACCCCTTTTTTGGCGGAGGCCCTGGCGGTTGACCACCTGCTGGCCAGCCAGCTCAACATGCTGATCCCTGTCGGCTTCATGGTCGGCGCCCCTGGCTGTGGGTGGTTTTGCAGCCGCTTTGGGGTGGACAAGACCCATGTTTTTCTCGCCATGGTGGCGGTCCTGACCCTTCTCTGGAGCGGGATTACCTTCGGCGTGGAGCTGCTGGGGGTCTTCGGGATGGCCGGCCTGCTGCTGGTCCTGGGGGCCGTGACCGGCGGCTTCTGCAACGTCCTGTGGGCCCTGGTTTACGAAACCACCCCGCCCGCCATCCTGGGGGTGACCACCGGTCTCCTCAACCCCTTTCCGCTGCTGGGCGTCGCCGCCTTTCAGGTCTTGACCGGGGCGGTCATGGACCGCGTCGACCGTGTGGGCGACGTCTATTCGAGCGCCGCCTACCAGAAGGCCTTTCTGGTCTGCCTGATCGCCACCCTCTTCTGCCTGTTGCTGGCTCTGATTTTGAAGGGCAGGCTTGCCCCGGATAAGGGTCACGGCAAGAAATAGATCCATCGAGAAGTCGCGTCGCAGCGCGCTTGGCGGGGGGAGGGAGGCGGTTACCCTGAAGGCCCGTGTCGGAGGAGACAGTGAGGATGGCGCCGGCCGGTCGCCGGCACGGCCCGCTCCGTGAAATCGGCTGTCAGTGCGCCATGTCCCGCACCCTGGCCAGCGCCGTTTCCATCGCCCGGCAGGTGTCGTCCAGATCCTGCGCGGTGTGCGCAAGGGACACGAAGGCCGCCTCGTATTGGGAGGGGGCCACATAGATGCCCTGGTCCAGCATGGCGTTGAAGAACACCTTGAACTGGTCGGGGTCGGAGCGCACGGCTTCCTGGTAGTTGCGAACCGGCCCCTTCTGGAAAAAGAGGGTGCTCATGGAGCCGATGCGGTTGGCGCACAGCGCGACCCCGGAGGCGGCGGCGAGGGCCTCCACCCGCCGGTGGAAGGCTTCGGCCTTGGCATTGACGACGTCGATCACGTTTTCGTTCTTGATCGTCGTCAGGGTGGCGATGCCGGCGCTGACCGCGAGCGGGTTGCCGGAAAGCGTTCCGGCCTGGTAAACCGGCCCCTGGGGAGACATCAGGGCCATGATCTCCCGGCGGCCGCCGTAGGCGCCGATGGGCAAGCCGCCGCCGATGATCTTCCCCAGGGTGGTGAGATCCGCGCTGACGCCGAAATGCGCCTGGGCGCCGCCCGGATGCACCCGGAAGCCGGTGATGACCTCGTCGAAGATCAGCAGACTGCCGAATTCGCGCGTCATCTCCCGCAGCGCTGCAAGGTACCCCGGCGCGGGCAGAATCACGCCCATGTTGGCCGGGACCGGCTCGACGATCAGGGCGGCGATCGCGTCGGGATAGGCCTCGAAAAGCGCCTTGACCGCCGCCGCATCGTTATAAGGTGCGATCAGCGTGTCGGCCGAAACCGAACGGGGCACGCCGGGGCTGTTGGGCTCCCCCAGGGTGGTGAGCCCCGAGCCGGCCTTGATCAGGAAGCTGTCGCCGTGGCCGTGGTAGCAGCCTTCGATCTTGATGATCTTCTCGCGGCGGCTGTAAGCGCGGGCCAGCCGCACGGCGCTCATGGTGGCTTCGGTACCGCTCGAGACCAGGCGCAGCATTTCAACCGAGGGCATCATCTCGATGATGAGCCGTGCCAGGACGATCTCCTTTTCGGTGGGCGCACCGTAGCTG
>JAABRJ010000263.1 GCA_011390985.1 Desulfobacteraceae bacterium | reverse complement strand
TCCCGACTCTTCCCTGGGCTACGCAAAGCTCCACCGCGAGACCTACGGCCGCCCCTGGCGCAGCGGGCCTTAAGGGCGCAGCCGGGCCCAGATGCGCCCAAGGAAATCGTCGATCTCCACTATCCGCAGGAGGTGCCCGACGGAGGCCAGCAGCGCGACACAGAGCGCGCCAGTCCCGAAGACGACACCCAGAGTGCCCGCCAGGCTGTCGGCGGCCGGCAGCAGCGCCCGCAGCGCCTGCCGGCCGGCCTCGAGCACAAGGCCCAAGGGAAGGCTGAGCGCGAAGATTTTCAGGTAAAAACGGTAAACCTCCCGGCTGCCGGGGTTTTCCATCCGCCGGTTCCAGAGAACATAGAGCAGCACCACCTGCAGGATGACCGAGAGCGAAATCGCCAGGGCTACACCCTGGACCCCCAGGCGCTGCATTCCCACAATGTAGAGCGGGATGCTCGCCACCACCGCCACGGTCCCGAAGAGGGCCGGAAAAAGGGTGTTCTGAATGGCGTAATAGCCCCGCACCACCACGGTCTGGGCGGCAAAAGCGAAGGCCCCGACCAGCAGACAGGCAAGCACCCGGGCGGTCAGCGCGGTGGCCGCGGCGTCAAACTGCCCGCGCTCGAAGAGCACCTGCACGACCTCGCTGCGCAGCACCATCAGGAGCACCGAGAAGGGCACCACCAGGGCCAGGTAGCGCAGGGTGCCGTTGAGCAGGCGGTTCATCTCGCTGATTTTCTGCTGGGCCGCCAGGCGCGCCAGGAAGGGAAAGGCGGCGACCCCCACCGCCTGCCCGAAAAAGGCCACCAGCAGCAGCATGATCCGCAGGCCGTAGTTCAGCCCGGCGATACTGCCGGGGGGCAGAAACGACCCGAAAAAGCGCATGAAAATCTCGGTCGAAAAAGTCATCGAAAGCCCCACCATCAGCGGCAGGGTCAGCAGGATGTAGCGCTTCAGATCCGGGTGGCGCAGATTGAACACGAAACCCCAGCGCATGCCGATCTGCCGGGCCCCGTGGTATTGAACCGCAAAGTTGCCCAGGAAGGCCCCGGCCAGAACGCCCCAGGCAAAGCCCTCGACCCCCAGGCGCGGCCCCAGGAGGACACCCCCCAGAATTATGCCCAGATTGTAGAACAGCGGCGCCAAGGCCGGGATCAGGAAGCGTTCCCTGGCAAACTGCACGGCCATGAAAAGGCCACCGCTAAAAAAGAAAAACTGGGCCGGGATGATGATGCGGGTCATGCGCACGGCGCTCTGGAAGGCGGCCCCTTCGGGCAGACCGGGGGCCAGCAGGGCGACCAGCTCGGGAGCGAACAGCCAGGCAACCCCGATCGCGGCGGCCAGCCCGAGGCCGAAAACGGTCAAAATCAGGGAAAACACCGCCCAGCCTTCCGCTTCCCGGTCGGCGGCCAGGTAGCCCGCGAAGATCGGGATAAAGGTCACCGAGAGAAATCCGCTGGCCACCACATGGTTGAGGATCTCAGGGATCATGAAGGCCACCTGGTAGGCGTCCACCGCCTCGCCGGCCCCGCCGGCACGCGCGATCACCATCTCGCGCGCCAGCCCCATCAGGCGGCTGAGAAAAATCGAGACCGTCATGATGAACGCGGCCACCCCCACTTTTTTGTACAAAGCGCTGGACATCACCCGCTGAACCTTTTAAGAGTTGGCCGAAACAGCGTCTGCTTGTAACAGAAAAGCCAGGAGAACACCACCATTCGCCCGACGGCGCAGGCCGACGGGACGGGGTGGCGCGCAGCACTGGCGTGCGTCACCACCTGAACCAGGAAGGAGCCCCACTAATGGAACTTTGCCCCTGCGGGTCTGCAAAACCCTTTTCGGAATGCTGCGAACCTTTCCTCAACGGCAGCAGCAAAGCACCTACGGCCGAAGCCCTCTTGCGCTCGCGCTATACCGCCTACACCCGGTCCGCGGTGGATTACATTCTTCAGACGACCCATCGCGCCCAGCGCCGTCCCGAAGATCAAAAGACGGTCCGACGCTGGGCCCAGGACGCCGAGTGGCAAGGGCTGGAAGTCCTCGACCGTCAGGACGGCGGCGCCGACGACCGCCAGGGCTTCGTGGAGTTCATCGCCACCTACACCGAAAAGGGGGAAAAAAAAGAGCACCACGAAATCGCGGAGTTCCGCAAGGAAAACGACACCTGGTTCTTCTATGACGCAAAGGCGCCGAAGCCCAAGCAGGTGGTGCGCCAGGGCCCCAAAATCGGCCGCAACGCCCCCTGCCCCTGCGGCAGCGGCAAAAAATTCAAAAAATGCTGCGGTCTCTAACCGGATCACGCCCCCAAGGAGGCCCGATTCATGGATTTCACCATCATTTCCAAAGAAACCGTCCTGTTGAACCCTCTCCAGGACATGCAGCGCCGCCGGGTTGCCAGTGAAATCCGGCTTGACCCGCTTACCGGCCGCAGTTCCCGGATCTGCCACTTCATGAAACTGCAGTGGGAAAAACCCGATTTCGCCCAACTGGCGGACAGAACCGCCGCCGGCTGTCCGTTCTGCCCCGAGCGGGTGACGGCGATCACCCCCTGTTTCCCGCCTGAAATCCTGCCGGAAGGCCGCCTGGTGTCCGAGGACCGGGTGCTTTTTCCCAACCTGGCCCCCTACGAGGCCTTGAGCGCCGTGGCGGTCATGGGGGCGGAACATTTCATCCCGATGACGCGCCTCGCCCCCGAACGGATTGCCGCCAGTTTTGACCTCTGCCTGACCTTTTTCCGGGCCCTGCAGCGCGCCAACCACCCGGAATCGGTCTATCACATGATCAACTGGAACTACATGCCGCCCTCCGGCAGCTCCATCATCCACCCCCATCTGCAGGTCTTCGCCGGCAGCTTCGCGCCGAATCTCATGCGACTGGAGCTTTCGGCCGCACACGCCTACCGCGAAAGCCACGGCAGCAATTACTGGGACGACCTGGTGGCCGCCGAACGCTCGGCGGGCGGCCGCTACCTGGGCCGCATCGGGCGCACCAGCTGGCTGAGCGCCTTCGCGCCCATGGGGATCGCCGGGGATCTGGTCGCGGTGGTGGATGACATCCACTGCACCCTGGAGCTGACCCCCGACGATTTGGCGAACCTGGCCCTGGGGTTGACGCGGGCCATGGCGGCTTACGACGACATGGGGATTTTCAGCTTCAACATGAACTTTTTCACCGGCGCAGCCGGGGACGACCACTATCGCCTGCACCTGGTGTTTTCGCCGCGCGCGTATTTCAACCAGGCATTGGGCACGCCGGATGTGGGGGCCTTGCAGCAGCTGTATCGCGAAGGGGTCTGCATGGCCTTTCCGGAGGAAATCAACCAGCGGCTCAAACCACGCTTCAGCGCCGAGCGATAAGCGCCGCCACTTTTGAAACCAGCG
>JAABRJ010000262.1 GCA_011390985.1 Desulfobacteraceae bacterium | reverse complement strand
GCCGCAAAACCGGCCCACCCGGTTTCAGCCACCCGACCGCGGAATGCCAACAGCATGAATCCGATTCTGATCCTTGCCCCTCTGCAGGGAGTTACCGACAGGGTTTTTCGCACCGTCTTTTCCCGGCATTTTTCCGGCCTGGACGCGGCCGTGGCGCCCTTCATCTCCACCCGCCGCGAGCGCCGCTTGAAGCCCTCCCAGCTCACGGCGCTGCTGCCCGAAAACAACCTCGGCCTGCCGGTGGTTCCCCAGATCATGGGCAACGACCCGGACGATTTTATCGCCCTCGCGCAGGTGCTCGCCGATCTGGGGCATGCCACGCTCAACTGGAACCTGGGCTGCCCCTTTCCGATGGTCGTCAAAAAAATGCGCGGCTGCGGTCTGCTGGGGCACCCCGAACGCATTGAAGCCTTTCTCGAGCGGGTGGTCCCGCGGATCTCCAGCCGCTTGTCCATCAAGACGCGCCTGGGCCTGCAAAGTACGGCGGAGCTCCTTG
>JAABRJ010000261.1 GCA_011390985.1 Desulfobacteraceae bacterium | reverse complement strand
TCGGCCGCAGCCGAATGCCCCCCCACTGCAATAAGGAAAACGGCATGACCCATCAGGATGAGACCGGACGTCAGGTCGCCGCTGCCATCGAAAAACGCGTGGGAGTCGGCCGGGACGACAGCGTGTCCGGCTGGCAGCAGTTTCTTTCCAGTATCCTGCACACCATGGCGCCCTATCTGCAGGCCGGGCGCCTGGTCACCTTCCAGGACCTGCTGCCGATCGAAAAGGCGTTCTTCGGGTCGCTGCATGCAGGCGTCCGCGTGCCGCCGCGGGCGGCGGCGCTCTATATCTCCCCCAGCGTGCGCCACCAGATGATGTACGCCAACCAGCAGCCCCGTCCGGCCCACCTGCCGGCTTTCGACCTGGAAACGCAGAATGATGCGGGGGTGCTGCTGGCCTCCGGCGCAGGCGACCACCGGGTCATCGTCAACGCCCTTTTTGCCCACCCGCCCTGCACCCCGGCCATCGACGTCTACGAAAGCGGCCAGTTGATCGCCGGCTACACCTACTACACCATCGAGGCGTGCATGGCCGCCATCGGCCCGCTGCTCCAGGTGCACCTGGCACCGCCCGGCGGCTGATTCCGGCC
>JAABRJ010000260.1 GCA_011390985.1 Desulfobacteraceae bacterium | reverse complement strand
CGGCCCCCCACCCCCCGCAGGCAGACGCCTGCCGTCCACACCAGAAAGGCGCCGAACCCCCAAGGTTCGGCGCCTTTCTGTTTGTGATCCACGACCACGATCAGCCGCCGCCGCGAATGCCTGCGGCGCCCCCCGCAACAGTTTTTTTTGCATCAAACCAATTTTTTATATCCGGCTAACACGAGACTAACAAACCGGGCCTAAAAAAGCGCATGACATTTAGAAAGTGACAGGTGCCGATTGTGAAGGAAGATATCCGATGTCCGAAATGCGGATCGGATGCGCTCTACCGCTACGGCAAAACGCACAACGGCAGGCGTCGATTCCTCTGTCTGGTTTGCAACCGCCAGTTCGTGTGGCCTTCGGTCAAGGCCGAAGTGGCCGAGAGGCCCAACTGCCCGAAATGCGGAGCCCCCATGCATGTTTACATGCGTCACGCCCCTGTCATCCGCTATCGCTGCCGCAATTATCCGAAATGCAGAACTTTTGTCAAAGTGGATAAAAGCAAAAAGGAGTAGCAATGGATACGGCCAACACCCTTCATCATGTCCCGGGCCGGCTGCGGGTCAAAATCCCCTCTTTAAGGTCCAACCCGCTCAAATCTCAGCAAGTTCGTGAGCTGTTGGACCTTTACGGAGTGCGCGCGGTGCGCGTCAACCCCCTGACCGGCAGCACGATCGTCAATTACGACCCGGAGCAAATCGGGGCCGAGCGTCTGCTTCAGGTGCTGAAGGCCAACGGCCACTACGATGGCGCGCTAAGCCTCGACAGCACCGATCCCGTCCAGCAGGTCACCGACAAAGCCGTCCAGCGGTTCGGCCGGGCGGTTTTCGGGTGGGCCGTGGGGCGGGCGCTCGAAGCCAATGGCCTTTCCGTGATCGCCGCCTTTATTTAAGGCGGCCATCCAGGTCCGTTTTCATCACGGTTCCTGCGGGGATCGACGGGTTTCAGTTCTTGCAGACACCATCCCCGGACCGTGGGCAACGTTTTATTTTTGTTCGGGCATCACCAAGCGGCGCAGCCCGCTTTTTAGAACGCATGTTTTCGGGGGGCACTAAGTGGTGTCCCCCGTTTTTTTCTGGATTCGATTGATGCGCCCCGCGAAGCCGGTTTTGGTGCCATCGTCCATGTCGTATTCGATAGCCGTCCGACAGACGGCGATGGCCGCATCGCTGTCGCCGTCTTCATCGAGAGCGATGGCCATCTGCTTGAACACCGCGATCTGGTGAACGTTTTGACCGAGTTCGGCCTTCAGCGCGGAAAACAGATCCGGGAAAAGCGCGAGGTAGCGCCGACCGTTTTCCAGCAGGATCGCACGCATCGCGCCGTCGGAGCGTTCCCTGTAGGCCAGATCGATGATCTTGCTCAAAACCAGGTGCTGTTCAAGCGGGGCTGCCGCCAGATCGACCACCGCCCGGAGCTGGTCGAGGTCCCCGGCCGCCAGCGCGGCCGCAACCGGGTCCGGCGGCGCCTCGGCCGCCTGAGGACCCTGCAGGTTTATCTGCGGGCCCCTGGCGCGCTTGCCCCTCCGATACAGCCAGTGCAGAATGCCGCCTGCAATCGCAAAAGTGATCCATTCCATTTCAACCTCCAGTCTTCCGAAGTTCAGCCGCCATGGGTGTAGCTCAGCAGGGTTGTGCCGACATAAAGACCCAGCAGCGTCAACCCGAAGCCGCGCGTGAGATGCGCCCCCGAAAAATAAATGCCGATGCGAAAAACGGCCAAAATGATCAGCATGGCGGGAAAGAGGGTCTGAAAGAAATGCGGCGGCGCCAGCAGACCGGGTCGCGTCACAGTCGCCGCCGCACCCGCCACGAACAAGACATTCAGAATGTCGGCCCCGATGACGTTGCCGATCGCCAGCTCACCGGCGCCCTTGCGCACGGCGGTCACCGCCGTTACCAGCTCCGGCAGCGAGGTCCCGAACGCCACCAGGGTGGCACCGACGACCCCTTCCGGAATGGCCAAGCGCAGGGCGATGGCCTGCACGACTGGAATCAGCACATCGGAGGCGCCAACCACTAGGGCGATGCCACCCAGCAATTTGATGACTGAACCCGACTGGCGGGACCGCTCGCCGGGCCGCGCTGAAGGTTCCACGGCACCCGGCAGCCTGCCGCCGCGCGCCCAGTGAAAGGACAGCCAGAAGTAGCCGGCGAGCAGCAGCAGGAAAAAAAACCCCATGAACTGCGGCAGCATCCCGCCCAGGAGGAAAATCTGGCGCGTGGGAAAAAACGGGATGCAGGCGACCACCAGCAGCAGGCCGGCAAAGAACTGAACCCACCCCTGGCGGTTGACCACCCTGCGATCCAGCGGCAGCGGCGACAACAGGGTGGCGATCCCGAGGATCAACCCAGTGTCGCAGATGATGGAGCCCACGGCATTGCCAAGCGCGATGCCGGGCCGCCCCTGGATGGCCGCCAGCACCGATACCGCCGCCTCCGGCAGCGTGGTGCCCAGGCTGACGATGGTGGCGCCGATCAACAGGGGCGAGACCCCCAACTGGCGGGAGACCAGAACCGCTTCGTCGACCAGCAGGTCGGCACCCTTGCCGAGAACGATCACCGTTATCGCCATCAACAAAAAAAGCACCGGCAGCGCCTGCTGCATCATCACTGTTTGGATTGCGGTTTCCGTCATGGCTCACCCCGTATCCCGGCCGGCTGCCCACCCGGCCCGGGAAAGACGCAAACAGGCCGGGCGGTTGCCGGCGGGCCCCGCCCGCTACCCGGCGTCGGCCGCCAGTTCCTGGGCCTTGGCGGTACTTTCCCAGGGCAGATCCATTTCGGTTCGACCGAAATGGCCGTAGGCCGCCAGCCTTCGAAAGAAACCGCCGGGGTTGGCGGCCGGCATCCGGCGCAGGCCCATACTCTTCAGGATACCGGCCGGGCGGAAATCGAAATGCCGCCCCACCAGGTCGGTCAGCGCATCGTCGTCGCGGCTGCCGCTGCCGAAGGTTTGCACCAGCAGCGTCACCGGCTGGGACAG
>JAABRJ010000259.1 GCA_011390985.1 Desulfobacteraceae bacterium | reverse complement strand
CATTTTTTGCGGCATGACGGGCGGCGTAGGCCCCGATGCGTTCGATGCGCAGCGGGTCTTTGCCGCTTAGGGCCCTGCCGCTGTGACGGCTGTACTCGCCATAGGTGTCAACGGCGTTTTTACGGCCGGTCAGGCCCGAATGCCGCGCCGGACCCCCCGCATACGGGCCGTTGGGATTGAGGCTGATGCGGGTGTGGCCGTCGGGCTTGATCTCCAATGTCTGGAATACCGG
>JAABRJ010000258.1 GCA_011390985.1 Desulfobacteraceae bacterium | reverse complement strand
TGAGATAGCCCGCCGGCGGGATGATGACCCCGGCCTCGCCCTGGATCGGCTCGACCAGAAACCCCACGGTGTTGGGGGTGATCGCCGCCGCCAGCGCCCCGGCATCGCCGAAGGGGATGATCTTGAACCCGGGCGTAAAGGGGCCGAAGCCCCGGCGCGAGCTCTGGTCGGTGCTGAAGCCCACGATGGTGATGGTGCGGCCGTGGAAATTGTTCGCGCAGACGATGATTTCGGCCTGGCCGTCGGGCACCCCTTTTTCCATGTAGCCCCACTTGCGGACCGTCTTGATGACCGTTTCGACCGCCTCGGCCCCGCTGTTCATCGGCAGCACCTTGTGGGAGTTGGTCAGCTCGCAGAGCTCGTGGTAAAACGGGCCGAGCTGGTCGTTGCGGAAGGCCCGTGAGGTCAGCGTCAGCCTGCGGGCCTGGTCGATCATGGCGGCCAAGATGCGCGGGTGGCAGTGCCCCTGGTTGACCGCCGAGTAAGCCGAAAGACAGTCGAGGTATCGGTTGCCGTCCACATCCCAGACCCACACCCCTTCCCCGCGGCACAGGACCACGTCGAGGGGTTTGTAGTTGTGGGCGCCGTAGGTTTGCTCCAGCTGAATGTATTCTCGCTGTTCCATGCTCGTTTCCTCTGCTGCGCTGGGGTCGGCGGCGCTAAAATCCTGAAAATAAAAAGGCCGGCGGTTACGCGACTCCCAGCTCTTCTTTCAGCCAGGCCTTGACCTCGCCTTCGGGCGGGTAAATCCCTTTGAGCTCGCAGACCGGTTTTTCAAAGCGCTTGGGCAGCTCCACCTTGGCCATCTCGACGGCTTCGTCCGAATTACGCTTGATCAGATAGATGAAGTAAGGTCTGGACCAGCAGTTCACCACGAAATAAACGGTATAGTCATCCTTGGACCGGATCACATAGCCGTCGCCGCGGGCCCAGTTGTTGCCCCATTCGAGGTAAAGCCGCACGGCCTCCTCGGGGGTCATGTCCCAATTGATGGCATCGATCAGATTGCGATCCTGTTTGAGTTCCTCTAAGGTCAGCATTTGCGTCGCTCCCTGCAGTTTGTACTGGCTTTTGTTTGGGATCCTTCCTATGATATCCGATAATAGTTTTCCGCCGGAAATGCGCCGGCGCATGTCAAAACCAAAAAAAAAATAATGCATGAAAAAACGATTGTCCAGGCGGTGCAGCCCCCGGAGCGCTGGTGCGACGGCGATCACGGGCAGCGCCAAGCCCCGCAGGCGATTCAGCCGCCGACGGCAGCGCCCCGCTCGGGAAGGAACTCAGCATGCACATCCAATGTCTGCAGCACGTGCCTTTTGAAACGCCGGGCAGCATCGGCGGCTGGGCCTGCAAGGGCGGTCACAGCCTGGCGGTGACCGCCCTCTACGACGGCCAACCGCTGCCGGAACTCGCATCGCTGGATCTCCTGGTGGTGCTCGGCGGTCCCATGAACATCTACGAAGAGCAGCGCTTCCCATGGCTGCGGGCCGAAAAACGGTTCATCGCAAAAGCCGTTGCGGTCGGAAAGAGGGTGCTCGGGATCTGCCTGGGGGCGCAGCTGATCGCCGATGTCCTGGGCGCGAGGGTTTTCGCCAACCGGTATCGGGAAATCGGCTGGTTTCCGATCGAGAAAACCACTGCGGCCCAAGCGGATCCGACCGCCGCCTTTCTGCCGCAGCGGGCCGAGGTATTCCACTGGCACGGCGACACCTTCGAGCTGCCTGCCGGCGCCCTGCATCTGACCCGCAGCCGGGGGTGCGAACACCAGGGCTTTGTCTTCGCGCAGCGCGTGGTGGGGCTGCAGTTTCACCTCGAAACGCTACCCGAGCTGGCCGCCGGCCTGATCGCGCACTGCGGCGCCGAGATCGTTCCGGGGCCCTATGTGCAATCGCCGGAGCAGATGATCGCCGACCCGGCGCGTTTCGGCCGGATCAATCGCGTGATGCAGGGGCTGCTCGACCAGTTGGCCATTTTAAGCCCGTGATCGCCGCCCGCCCCGGTGGCTGCGACTGTTCTTTTAATGACTGCCGCCGGCCATCGGGGGGCCAAATCGCTGCTTGACTTTTTGGGCACCGGGCCTCATTTTCAGCCTATGCGCTCAGCCACTCATGAGCACCTCAATAAACCGGGAGGCAGCCAAAAAAGCCTTCCAATACCGCAACCGCGAGGAGTCAACGATGAGTGAAGCAACCGAGAAAAAAACCGTCAAGCAGGTTTGCAAATGTGAAAAGTGCGGCAGCGAGGCCGAAATGGTGGTGACCTGTTCGCTTGAATCGGCCGAAGCCCAGCAAGCCCCTGCTGCTCCCAGCGCTGAGCCGCAGGCCTCGGAACACCGGAAAGTCAAAGGGCATGGGGTCTGCAGCCGCTGCGGCAACGAGGCCGACATCTGGCTCGACATCTGAAGCCGCCCGTCGCGGTCGTCCAGGGGTCGGGGGCGGGCCGCGAAATGAAAGCGAACCATCCAACCGAAGAGGGCCTCCCATGGAAGAATGTACCCCGACACTCAACACCGGGCTGCGCGGTGTGATCGTTGCCAGCACCAAGATCAGCCAGGTCGACGGCAAGGCCGGAAAACTCATTTACCGGGGGTATCTGGCCAAGGACCTGGCGGAAAAAACCACCTTCGAAGAGGTGATTTTCCTGCTGCTGAAAGAGCGCCTGCCCGACCGCGCGGAACTGGACGAAATCCGGGCCGAACTGGGACGGGCGCGCCAGGTGGCGCCGGAGACTGTCGCCGCCTTGCGAACGCAGCCCCGGGACGCGCGGCCGATGGACATCCTCCAGGCGGCGGTGTCGCTGCTGGCGACCCACGACCCGGACATCGATACCTACACGCGCGAGGCGTCCGTGGCGCGGGGGATCCGGCTGATCGCCCGTTTCCCGACTATTCTCTGCGCCTGGGCGCGGCTGCGGCAGGGGTTGGAACCGCTGGCGCCGCTGCCGGAACTGAGCCACGCCGCCAATTTCCTCTACATGCTGACCGGCAGCCGGCCGGACGAGGAGCTCATCCGCTTTTTCGATGCCTGTTTGGTCCTGCATGCCGAGCACTCGTTTAATGCCTCGACCTTTACCGCCCGCCAGGTGGCATCCACCCAGGCGCACATGTACGCCGCGGTTTCGGCCGCCGTCGGGTCGCTCTCCGGCCCCCTGCACGGGGGCGCCAACGAACGCGTGATGCAAATGCTGCTTGAAATCGGCACCGCGGACAAGGTCGAAGCCTACGTCGAGCGGATGCTTGCGGAGGGGCGCCTCATCTATGGGCTCGGGCATGCCGTCTATCAGGTGGACGACCCCCGGGCGCACATTCTGGCCCCCATGTCCCGCACGATGGGCGAGCGCATCGGGCAGACCCAGTGGTACGAGATTTCGCGGCGTCTTGAAACGGCTGGTAAAGCGGCCTTCAAGAAGCGCAAGGGGATCGACATCTTTGTCAATGTGGATTTCTACAGCGCCTCACTGTACTATGCGATGGGGATTCCGATCGACTATTTCACCCCGATTTTCGCGGTCTCGCGGGTGGCCGGCTGGGTGGCCCATATTTTAGAGGAGCAGTTCGCCGAGGCGGCCCCCAAGCCCCAGCTTTATCGCCCTGCCGCCAGGTATGTCGGCGAATACTGCGGGCCCGATGAGTGCACCCTGGATGCGATTGACAAACGACGGTGATGACCCCGGCGGGCGGCGGGCCGGTCCCAGGGGACCGGCCGCTCCCGCCCGTGATGGGCGATGCTGAAACCGATTCAATACCGCATGACGCGGCAGCGCCAAGTGATCCTGGAAGAGCTGCGGGACATGAACACCCACCCGGGCGCCGACGAAATCCACGAGGTGGTCCGCCGCCGGCTGCCGCGCATCAGTCTGGGGACGGTTTACCGCAACCTCGATATTCTCTGTGAGCTGGGAGAAATTCAGAAGCTGGAGTTCGGCGGCACCCTCAAGCGCT
>JAABRJ010000257.1 GCA_011390985.1 Desulfobacteraceae bacterium | reverse complement strand
CCCCAAAGGTTAGCACCGATGACCTCGCACCTTGAAACCAGCCAAGTGTCGGAACAGGCCGCCGAATGGGGCATCTTTGCCGGTCTTGCCCGTAGCCCGTTTTACCGTGCGCGTCCGAGCAGCGCCTTCGCTGCGGCAACGTTGCTGGATGTGGCGGAAACCGAGGCTTTTATCCAGGCCACCCAGCCCAGGCAGTGGGCTAAGCTGAGCACCCAATTTCCCGGAGAGCAGCGGTCCGCACTGGCCGGCCATCTGACCGCCCTGATCCAGAAGCGCGGCACGTTGGCGGTGCTGAGAAACGGCGTGTCGTTCAGCGGCATCAATCTCCAGCTGGTCTATTTCCGCCCGTCCGCCGGCGGCAACCCCGAACATCAATCGCGCTATGAGAACAACCGCTTTGCAGTGATGCGCCAAGTCCATTTCTCCACCAAAACGCCCGACCAGTCTGTAGACGTGGTGCTCCTGCTCAACGGCCTGCCGATTGTGTCGGTGGAGCTGAAAAACCATTTCACCGGCCAGAACGTGCAGCATGCCATTGCCCAGTATCGGCGGCGCGATAAAAACGAGCCGTTCTGGAGGCGCTGCCTGGTCCATTTTGCGGTGGATGACGATGCGGCCTATATGACGACCCGCTTGGCGGGCAAAGACACGGCTTTTTTGCCCTTTAACCGCGACACCCATAACCCCATAATTTACGACCGGTTTGCATCCAGCTACCTGTGGGATGATTTCACCGACGAAGACGGCGAACGCCAGCCGGGCATCTGGCGGGCGGATTCGCTGCTGCTGTTGATCCAGAACTATCTGCACTCCGAGCGCGACGAGAGAACAGGCCAGGAAAAATTCATCTTCCCACGATTTCATCAACTGATGGTTGTGCGTAAGTTGCTGGCGCATGCCAAGGCCAACGGCAGCGGTCACAGTTATCTGATCCAGCACAGTGCCGGATCGGGCAAATCCAACAGCATCGCCTGGCTGGCGCACCAGCTTGCCAACCTATGCGGCGCGGATGGGCAGCCGGTGTTCGACAGCATTGTCGTCATTACCGACCGCCGCGTGCTCGACCGGCAGTTGCAGGGCACCATCAAGCAGTTCGAGAAGATCAAGGGCACGGTGACGAAAATCGATCGCAACGCCAAACAGCTGGTGAAATCCTTGGAGCGTGGCGACAAAATTATCATCACCACCCTGCAAAAATTCGGCTTTGTCGGCGACCTGGCCAAGATACCGGGTAAACGGTTTGCCGTGGTGGTGGACGAGGCGCACAGCTCGCAGACCGGCGAGGGTGTAAAAGACTTGCACCTGGTGTTGACCAGTGATGCGCAACTGGAAGAAGCCCTGAAAAAAGACGACGAGGCACGCGAAGCCGACGATCCCATCGAGTCGGAGCTTGAAAAGATTCAGAAGGCCCGCCAAAAACTGCCGCACCTGTCGTTTTTCGCCTTTACCGCCACTCCCAAGGACAAAACCCTGGAGTTGTTCGGCGTAAAGGATGCCAGCGTAAAAAAGGGTTTTCGGCCCTTCCACCAATACACCATGCGCCAGGCCATCGCCGAGGGGTTCATTCTGGATGTTCTGGAAAGCTACACCACCTACAAAACCTATTTCGAGCTGATTCAAACCGAAAAGGCCGATGGGGAAAAAGAGGTGGAAAAGCTCAAAGCCCGGCGGCTGATGCTGCACTATGTGGATCAGCACGAGTTTGCCATCAAGCGCAAGGCCCATATCATCGTGGACCATTTCACCCGCAACACGGCCCGCAAGATCGCCGGACAGGCCAAGGCGATGGTGGTGACGCACTCTCGCGCCCATGCCGTGCTGTATAAGCAGGCACTGGATGAAGTGGTGCGCGAACAGAATCTGGGCTTTGGCGTGCTGGTGGCCTTTTCCGGCACGGTGGCCATTAACGAACGCAAACACACCGAAGAGAACATGAACCCGCCCGGCACCGGTGACATCGCCGAAGCCTTCAAAAATCCGACCCAGCGGCTGTTGGTGGCGGCGAATAAATTCCAGACCGGTTTTGACCAGCCCCTGTTGCATACCATGTACGTGGACAAGAAGCTGGGCGGCGTGGCCGCGGTGCAGACCCTGAGCCGATTGAACCGCACCTTCCCCCCGCTCAAGCAGGACACCATGGTCCTTGACTTTGTCAACGATCAGGAGACGATCCAGGCGTCTTTCCAGGATTATTACCAGCGAACTGAACTGGAAGGAAAAACCGACCCGAACAAACTCTATAATTTGAAATACACATTGGAAAAGGCGGGCGTTTTTACACCCGAGGACGTGGCGGAATTTGTGGAGTTGTTTGTTGTCAAGAAAGTGAAATCGGAAAAGTTGGACTCCTTTTTCCAGCACATCGTAGAGAATGGCTATCAAAATCTGGCGGCCGAGCACAAGGGAACCAAGGATTATGAAAAAGTGAAGGCCGAGGCCAAGGATAAATTTCGCAAGGGTATCGCCCGTTATGTAAAGCAATATCGTTTCATCAGCCAGATCATGACCTTCACCGATACGGCGCTGGAAAAATTCTATCTCTTCGCCAAGCTACTGCTGCGCAAATTGCCCTATGAAAAGCAAACTTTGCCGCTGGAAGTGATCGAAATGATCGACATGGAAAAATATCGCGCCCAGGAAGAGCAAAATGGCCATATCACATTGAAGGGCGAGGATGGCGTTCTGAAACTGCCGCCGGATGACGGATATCGGGGCGGCAAGGCGGATAAAGAAAAGATCAAACTCATTATTCAAAAGCTGAACAAAGATTACGGTATTCCCTTTGAAGAGGCCGATCGGGTTGTCGGTGCCATCAAACAAAAGCTGGAAAAGGACGAGGCCCTGCGGGCGGCCTTCAAAACCGACAGCATCGAGTTCCTGCGCAGACAAAAACTCCAGGACAGCATCAAGGAAGCTTTCCTGAGCAATGCCGATGAGTTCCTGAACTTTATGTCCAAGACCGAGACGGATACGGGTTTCGGGAAGTTTTTTTTCTCGGAGATGTTCAAGTGGTATGATCAAACGGTTTCCGCTAAGCCATCAAGGTTGCACCCAGAAACATCCGTAGGGGACTGATTGGGATTCCTTCTTGTTGGCCCATTGCCAGATTGCGCAACGGCGGAAAGCCTCGGTCACCCGGTTGGCGACCTTATGGGGATGATCTTGCCCCCGGCCTTGATTCCTTTCAGATTGCCGGGGTTGTCATCCTCAAACTCGGCAAAGGTTTTCATGAGGTAGGAGGCAACCTCCTTTTTTTCGACCACGACCGCCGCGAATCGGCCGGCCGCTGCGGCGATCTGCGTTGCTGCAGTTGCCAGGGCGGCAGGCTGACCAGCAGATAGTCCCCAGGCCAGGCCATGATGCGCGTTTTGGCCCATAGGGCGCGGGCCGCTTCTTTCATTGCTCTGTCTTTCCGCTGAAGGCGCCCCTCACGTGAAGCATTTGAGAAATCCGGCTGACCCTGCGGGCTATCCGGAAGGTTGTCAACGGCTGCCGGTGCAGGCCTTTCAGGCCTCTGGCGGGCCCGGCATGAGGCTCATGGCCGAAACGTTCAGCCGCAGTCGGACCCGTTTCCCGGGTCCCGGCGGCGGTGTGCTGGCGGGGAGGGTGAAGACCAGCGCAATCCCATTTTCGGTAGTTGCCCGCAGGAGGTAGTGTTGACCCTGGAAAAGGCGGGCCTGGACCCGCGCGTCGATAAGCGCTTCGAGAGGGCCAGCAAAACCGCCGGCGGCGGCCAGGGAGGCGGCTTCGGGCCGGATGAGAACGATCACCTGTGCGCCGTGGGCGGCCCTTGTGCCGGGGATCTGAAAGCGCCCCAAAGGCGTCGCGACCGCACCGTCCGCGGCCACCCGCCCCGCAACGAGATTGTTCAACCCCAGAAAACGGGCCACCAGCGGACTGACCGGCTGGCGGTAGAGGGTTTCCGGGGGGGCGATCTGGGCGATCTG
>JAABRJ010000256.1 GCA_011390985.1 Desulfobacteraceae bacterium | reverse complement strand
TTTCGTCGCTCGAGCTGGAACGGCAGCTCGATTTTCTGGCTCATTCGCTGGAAATCAAGGGGTTTACCTTCACCCAGTACCTCGATATTTTCAAGGGCTTCGCCCAGGCCGTCAAAAACATCATCAACGACTATTTCAACAACGTCCATGAGGGCAACCTGACCAAGATCCTGAGCCAACTCCCCGTAGAGCAGATCCTGCCCGCCTATCTTCCGGTGGGCGCCCTGCCCGATGCCGAACGGCTTAAACACCGGGTGTCAGAGGTCTTTTTCCGCGAAAAAATCTCCCAGGCCCTGGGGCTTCAGCAGCTGGATCTCTTTTTGAGCCGGATTCTCAACACCCTGTTCTATCAGGCCGACATTCTGCCCAAAGAGAAGCTCCACCTGCTGCTTAACTACGACCCGCAACGGGCCATGACCGCCATCAACGACAGCAATCCCCGCGCCACCGGCATCATCTACCTGGGCAACAAAGGCCTCAACATGGTGCGCTTGAGGAATTTCGGGCTGCCCGTGCCGCCCGGCTTCATCATCACCACAGAGGTTTTCCGGGGCCAGGAGATCGTCTACGGGTTCCGGCCCGCCGAGGAAAATTTTCGCGAGCAGGTGGCCCGCCGGATCGCCGCCCTGGAAAAGGAAACCGACAAGCGTTTCGGGGACCCGGCAAAACCGCTGCTGTTTTCGGTCCGCAGCGGATCCTCGATCTCGCAGCCCGGCATGATGGACACCTTCCTGGACGTCGGAATGAACGAGGAGATCGCCGCCGGGATTGCCGCCAAGACCGGCAATACCTGGTTTGCCTGGGACAACTACCGTCGCTTCCTGCAGTGTTATGGCATGGCCTTTGACATCCAACGCGATGATTTTGACGCCATCATGGATGCCTTTAAAAGCCGCTGCGGCTTTTCGCACAAGCGCGAGTTCAGCGGCGAGCAGATGAAGGAGCTGGCCCTGGCATACAAGCAAAACATTCAGGATGCGGGCATCGAGGTGCTGGAAAACCCCATGGACCAGCTTCACCTGACCATCAAGAAGGTCTTCAACTCCTGGGACTCCTCCAAGGCCATGTCCTACCGCAAGATCATGGGCATTTCCGATGATTGGGGCACCGCCGTCACCGTGCAGTCCATGGTTTACGGCAATATTTCGCCCATTGCCGGGACCGGGGTGATCTTTACCCACAACCCCCGCTGGTACGGCAACATCCTGAAGTTGTGGGGGGATTTTACGATCGGCAACCAGGGCGAGGACGTGGTGGCCGGGCTGGTCCAGACCCTTCCGATTTCCCTCAGCCAGCAGGACATCGAGATGCGGGAAACGGACATCACCCTGGAAACCCATTACCCGGCGATTTACGCAGCCCTGGTCCAGTGGGCCACCGAACTGATCGACAAACACGGCTGGAGCCCGCAGGAAATGGAGTTTACCTTCGAGAGCCCGATGGTGCAGGACCTCTATCTGCTCCAGACCCGGGATATGGCCATGCGCGAGCGCAAAACCGTCATGACCTTTGACCCCTCCGAAAAGACCGAAGAAAAATTCCTGGGGCACGGCATCGGGGTCAGCGGCGGCGCGATGAGCGGGCGGATGGTTTTCAGCCTCGAGGAGATCGACAAGTGGCGGGAACTGGAACCGGACACGGCCCTGATCCTGGTACGCAGCGACACCGTGCCCGACGACATTCGCGAGATTTATGCCGCTGACGGCCTGCTGACCGCACGGGGCGGGCTGACCTCGCACGCGGCGGTGGTGGCGCACCGGCTGGGCAAGACCTGTGTGGTCGGCTGCGCCAAACTGGTGTGCAACGAAAAGGCGCGCACGGCCCGGTTCAATGACCTGACGCTGAAAAGCGGCGGCTTTATCAGTGTCGACGGCCAGGAAGGATCGGTCTATCAAGGCCACATGGCGGTGCAACGGGCCTGACGCGGCTGCCGCGGCTGCGGCAGGCAAAGTCCCGCCCCAACTCGCATGCGGCGCCTGACAGAAAGGAGCAGAAGATGGCTGAGCAGAATCGGAGCGAACTGGTCCTGGGCATCAACGGCCTTGGGCGGATTGGCAAACTGACGGTCTGGAACCAGGTGGGCCGCAAGTATTTCCGGGAGCTGGTGGTCAACATCGGGCGTGGCAGCGGTAAGTCGCTGACGGATATTGCCCACTACCTGGCGCGCGACTCCAGCTACGGCTGCCTGCACGGATATCTGTATGGGCACCGCGCGGAGCCGGTGATCACCGAGGTGGACGAAAGCAGCAGCCGGATGCTGATCGACGGGATGCCGGTGCGGTTTCTGCGGGAGCAGCGCAACCCGGCGGATATCCCCTGGCGTCAACAAGGGGTGCGGCTGGTGGTGGATACCACCGGGCAGTTTCTGGACCCGACCCTTCCGGCCGACGCCGCCAAAGGGTCCGTCCGCGGACATCTCGATGCCGGTGCCGAGAAGGTGATCGTGTCCGCGCCCTTCAAGATCGGCGACAAGAGAGGGGCTGCGCCCGAGGACGCCGTGACCACCGTGATGGGGATCAACGAGACGGCCTACGACCCCCGTTGCCACCGGATTATTTCAAACGCCTCCTGCACCACCACCTGCCTGGCCCACATGATAAAGCCCCTGATCAACCATTTCGGGGCCAGAAAAATTCTGTCGGCTTCGATGGCCACGGTGCATGCCGTCACCGGCTCCCAGGCGGTCCTGGACCGTTTGCCCAAGGCTGGTACAGCCGATCTGCGCAAGAACCGCAGCGTGATGAACAACATCATTCTGACCACCACCGGCGCCGCCAAGACGCTGCGCCTGGTGATTCCCGAAATGGAGCAGATCGGTTTTATTGCCGAGTCGGTGCGCGTCGCCACCGCCACCGGCTCGCTGATTATCCTGGTGCTCAACCTCCAGGACGAGTTGACCGGAGAGTCCATCCGGCGCGAACGGATCAATGCCGTCTACCGCCAGGCCGCGGCCGATGACCCCCAGCACTACCTGCATTTTTCCGACGAGCAAAACGTCTCCGGGGATATCGTCGGGCTTCCCAAGGCGGCAGCGATCATCGAAGGCCACGAGACCCACACCCGCACGGCCGAGGTGATTATCGACCTCGAGCGGCTTCCCGGTTTGGACGCCGCCCTGCTGGCGGCCGTCAAGGACCCCGTTGTGCGGGTGCCCGTGACCCAGGCGGTGGTTTACGGCTGGTACGACAATGAAATGGGCAGCTATGTCCATATGCTGGGGGATCGGACGCTCTCGGTGGCCGAGACGCTCTAGAGGCCGCGGACGCCAGCGTGTCCGCAGGTTAGGCCGATCGGCGTCGGCCGAGGGCGTTGCTGAGGGCCACGAATTCAGCGATGCTGAGGGTTTCGGCACGCCGGCCGGGGTCTATTGCGACCGCCTGCAGCACCGCTGCCGCGGCGCTTGACTCCAGGTGCAGCTGGCTGCCGCTAAGTGCATTGCGAAGGGTTTTGCGGCGCTGGCTGAATGCGGCCTTGACGACCTGCAAAAAGAAATCTTCGTCGTCGGCCGGCTCCGGCGGGGCGGGCAGAAAGGTGATCTCCAGAACGATCGAATCGACCTTGGGTCGGGGGTAAAACTGGCTGGCCTTGAGGTCCAGCAGCGGCCGGATGCGGGCACAGTACTGCAGCACGACCGAGAGGCGGCCGTAGTCGCGGTTTCCCGGTGCGGCCGCAATCCGCTGGGCGAGCTCCTTTTGAAACATCAGAACGGCCCGTTCGACCCAGCGGCGGTGGCGGATCAGGCGCACCAGGACCTGGGAAGAGATATTGTAGGGCAGGTTGCCCATGACCAGGAGTTTTTCGCCTGCCGGCGGCGCGAGGGTTTCCCAGTCCAGGGCCAGAATGTCTGCAGCCGTCACCACGACGTTGGTGATCCCCCTGGCCAGCAGCTCCGTTTTCAGCAGGGGGACCAGTTCCCGGTCTTTTTCCACCGCCAAAACCCTGGCGGCCTTGCGG
>JAABRJ010000255.1 GCA_011390985.1 Desulfobacteraceae bacterium | reverse complement strand
GCAGGGTCTTTCCCATGCTGCCGGAGAAACTCTCCACGGATCTCACCTCGCTCAACCATCACGCAGACCGCTCAGCCCTGATCATTGAAATGGTGATCGGCGACGGGGGCGTGATTCAAGACGCGACGATCTATCGCGCTCGGGTGCGCAACCAGGCCAAGCTCGCCTACAACACCGTGGCCACCTGGCTGGAAAACAAGGGGCCCATGCCGGAGGCCGTGGCGGCGGTTACGGGTCTGGCCGAGAATCTCCGACTCCAGGACCGGGTGGCGCAGCAGTTAAAAGTCCGGCGCTTCGAGCACGGGGCCCTGGATCTCCAGACGATAGAAGCCCGCCCCGTCTTTGCCGGGGACAAGATTCTGGATCTGCGGGCAGATGAGCGCAACCGGGCCAAGGAGATCATCGAGGACTTCATGATAGCGGCTAACGGCGTGACCGCGCGGTTTTTGCAGGCCAAGAAAGTCGCTTCCCTGAGGCGCATGGTCCGTTCTCCCAAGCGCTGGGACCGCATCGTCGAGGTCGCGGCCGAGTCCAATTTCAAGCTTCCGGCGCAGCCGGATTCAAAGTCGCTCGAAAAGTTCCTGGTTGAGCAGAAAGCCGCCGACCCGCTCCGCTTTACCGATTTGTCTCTGACCGTCATTAAGCTGCTCGGTTCGGGTGAGTATGTCGTCGAAGCCCCGGACGAGGCGACTCCCGGCCACTTCGGCCTGGCCGTTAAAGATTACACCCACTCAACGGCTCCCAACCGGCGGTTCCCGGATCTGATCACCCAGCGCATCCTGAAGGCCGCTTTGGAGGGGGTGCCCTTGCCTTACAGCCGGGAAGAATTGACGGAACTGGCCCGTCACTGCACCAAGAAGGAAGATGATGCCAACAAGGTGGAGCGGCTCGTTACCAAATCGGCTGCGGCCATGCTGCTCTCTTCAAGGGTCGGAGACCGGTTTGATGCCATCTGCACAGGTGCGGCCGACAAAGGGACATGGGTCCGGATCTTTCAGCCGCCGCTCGAAGGCCGGCTGCTTTACGGGTTTGAAGGCGTCGATGTGGGTCACCGGCTCAAGGTACAACTCGTTCACACGGATGTGGAGAAAGGGTTTATCGATTTCAAAAAGATCCAATAAAAATAATAATGTCTTATCATGGGAGGCATCACATGATGGTGGATCTGAATGTGGTCATCGCCGGCGCGGCCGGTGAGGGTGTGCAGACCGTCGGGGAAGTGCTTGCGAGAGCCATTGCAGGGCACGGCTATGCCGTATTCGCCTGGCAGGAATTCGAATCCAGAATCCGGGGAGGCCAGAACAGTTATTCCATCCGGATCAGCGAAAAACCGGCCAATGCGCCGGCCATGAGGGCGGATATTCTTCTGGCTTTGAATGACGGCGCGGCCATGAAGTACGGGCGGCTGATTCAAACGGACGGTATTCTCATCGCGGAGAAAAAGAGTCGGGACCGGATGATTCCGATTGCATTTGCGGATATCGACCAGAAGGAACGTACGGCGGCCAGCGAACACTCTGCGCGCGTAGCGCCGGCGAAAGGAAGCCCATCCGGCCGCATCACCACCACCTACAGCCTCCCATCAGAATGACAGACGGCCTCCGGCGATCCCAGAACCCCCAGAGCCTGCGCGAGGTTACAAAAGTTACGCGAGGTTACATCCAGGTTACATCAATTTATATAATAAAATTAATATGATATATTATATTGTAATCTTGTAACCTACAATACAGGGTAAAGCTCGGGGGGGGCAACTCAAACCCGAAAATCCTCTCTTTGGGATGCGATCCAGGTCGCCTGTGGCAAGAGGCAGAAAAATGAGGTTACAAAAATTACAAGGTTACATTTGGTACAACTACCCGAAAATATAATAAATTTGGTGTAACCCCGCGAGCGCCAACGAGGTTACATTGGGGTTACAGGCGCCTGTGGGCCTGGACGCCATGGCCCCTTGGAAGCGGAGCAGCGGGTTCAAATAGCTGGCCCTTCGGGTACTGTGGTGGGGAGAGTCCTCTGCTTGATCCTGGTCAGCTTCCCACGACCTCCCTGAAAAACCGCTTTCTTGACCCTTGCCGATAGGTGGTAAAGCCCGGGGGAAAACTCAAACCCGAAAGTCTTCTCTTTGGGATGCAATCCAGGTCGCCTGTGGTAAGAGTTAAAAATTGAGGTTACACAGGTTACAAGGTTACATTTCATACAACCACCTGAAAATAATGTATATTTAGTGTAACCCCGCGAACGCCAACGCGGTGACTTTTGGGTTACAGGCGCCTGTGCCCCTCCCTGGATGCTATGCCCCTTGATGGATCCAAGGGTCAGCATGCCCCTTTGTCTGTCCTCCGGCGCCGCAATGGTCTGTCCGGCACTCTTCGCCCCACACACTCTTCCTCACTAAATGGAGCGGTGCAGCGGCATGGGCGTCTGGCCCACCCCCAATCACCCCAAATGGGGCATCAGGGCCCAGCGGATCACCGGGCGGGTGGTTTCCGGATAATGATCCAGGCAGACGATTCCACCGTTTTGCATGCGGAAAATCGGCAGATCGGCGCGGCCGACCACCAGATATGCCATCAGTCGCTCCAGAAAGGGCAGGTGGCCCACGATCATTTCGTCCTGGTCCACGCGCGCGGTCCGTGCGAAGGATACCGCGTCATCCATGGGGTTGATGCCATCGATCTGCCGCACGCCCTTCGGGGGATGGAGGGCCGCGGAGAAAATCTCGGCCGTTTGGGCGGCACGCTCCTTGCCGCTGTGCAAAATGACGGACACGCGCACGCGGTATTGGGCAGCCACCTCGGCAATCCGCCGGGCATCGGCTGCTCCCTCCTCACTCAACCTTTGGAGGGGATCTTCGCTCTTGGGCCGGGCCCTGCCATGCTGAACCAGATAGAGTGCCATGATGGGTTTTCTCTCCGCCGATGGCGTTAAAGTGATTTTTGCGGGGGCGTACTTTTCCCTTGAACCTGTGGTGGTAAGCTTGTTTGCCAGGTGATTTGTGTCATGCCAGCAGCCGCTAAACATAGCCCAATTTTAAGGAGGTTGAGCGTTAAAATTCAGGGACAGATCACATCTGTTCAAGCCTTTCAACTGTCGTTGTGCCCGCGTGAAACCGTCGCCAGGGGGGCTATGGCCTGATCGCAACAGGAGTGCCATCAGGCACTGCTCGCCAGAGTTCTTCGATCTCCCAATTGGTCACCGCGATGCAGCTCGCTGTCCAGTCGATAACTCTGTGCAGCCTGCCCAGCCTCAGACTTGAAGGCGATCTCGCAGAGCCGGTCCTCAGGTTTGCTGCCGGTCGTTTCCGCGTCGAGAATGATAAACATGTATTAACCGCCGTTTACTTTTTTCCGCAGCTTACCCGAACACTTGAACGTCACCACACGCCTCGGCGGCAGGATCGCCTCCTCGCCAGTCGCAGGATTCCGCCCCTTGCGCGCGTTCTTGTCTTTTACGCAGAATTTGCCGAAGCCGGAAACCAGAACGTCCTCACCGGATTCCAAAGACGCCTTTATTTGTTCGAGCAGGCATTCGGTGATCTCGACGGCTTTGCTCTTGGGAAGGCCAGGTTCGGCCTGAAGGCGTTCCACGATGTCGTTTTTCGTCAGGGCCATGAGGGGGGGCTCCGGATAGTCAGAGGGGAAAGCGGGTGGCGGATTGTGAACATTGATCGCATCGATTCCTTTTGATGTCAAGGAATTGGTATCGCTTGACATTTTGCCCCGCAAGGGATTAGCCTCAGCCGACCATCATCTCAGAAACATCAAGATACGGCGGCCTGATCAAGGCAAAATGAACCCGATCGTGCTCGGCATTTGGCTGAACCGCACCCCCACAGCAGATACTTAGCCCCATAGGGATTTGTGACCGCCAATGAGCCTCTGGTACGAGAGCCTTGCCATGGGTATTTATGGCTGTGGCGGAAACAAGCAGGAGAGAGCGAGGTGCATTCTTTCACATTTGTC
>JAABRJ010000254.1 GCA_011390985.1 Desulfobacteraceae bacterium | reverse complement strand
CCCCAAACCGTCGCCAACTTTCTATCCTACGTGCAAGCCGGGCATTATGACGGCACCATCTTTCACCGCATCATCGACGGCTTCATGATCCAGGGCGGCGGCATGACCGCCGAGATGAAGGAAAAACCGACCCAGGCCCCGATCCCCAACGAGGCCGACAACGGGCTGCCCAACGACGCCTACACCGTCGCCATGGCGCGCACCATGGACCCCCACAGCGCCACCGCGCAGTTTTTCATCAACGTCAAGAAAAACGATTTTCTCAACCACAAGTCCAAGACGCCGGACGGGTGGGGCTACACGGTCTTCGGCAAGGTGGTCAAGGGCCACGGCGTCGTCAACAAACTCAAAGGCGTTGCCACCGACCGCAGCGGCATGCACCAGGACGTGCCCAAAACGCCGGTGACCATTACCCGGGCGGCGGTGGTGGCGACGGCCGACGATTAATTGCCGGCCCGGAGGGTGTCTTCCCCCGCGTCCCGTTGCAAGTGCCCCGCACCCAACGGGCGCGGGGGCGAGGTTGTCCCGGATGGAAGTTTCCTGGTCTCCTTGGACAGAAGGGCATTCGTCCACTTCCGCCCTGTTCTGGTCTTCATCTCCAGCTGGTTGAGAAGATCCATAATTTTCGTTTTCTTCGTTCCCTTTTCCACCTCACGACGAACAGATGTATTTTACGTTGGATTTGGTGCTGTGCCGGATGCCAGACGGAGACGTCTTGGAAATTGACGCCAGCAGCGCCACGGCGTACTCGGACAACCACTGGCGGCAGGTATTTTCATCCAGCCTCGCAACCCTGGACCAGGCGGCCAGGTATTGGGTTACGTCCTGGCGGTTGGGAACACCATCAGAGGGCGATAACCTGGAGGTCTGAAGACCATTGGTTACCAGATCCTGAATGCAAGGCAAGACCGAATCCCCTCCCGTGTCACCCAGAACCGCCGTGAGCTTGTCCAAGAAACTGATCTTGCGCATGTCAATATCCTGCGTTTGGTTCTTGAAAAGGCTCACGCCCGGTTTTTCAGCAAATCGCGTATTTCCGCTAACAAAACCTCCTGTGCCGGGGTTTCGGGCGGAGCCGCGGGCGCTTCTTCTTCTTTTCGCTTGAGAGTGTTAATTCCCTTGATAGCTATAAAAATTGCAAATGCGATAATCGTAAAATCGACAACCGTCTGAATAAACTTTCCATAACCGATTACGACAGCAGGGTTATCGCCTACGGCTTCTTTGATCGTAAAAGCCAAATTGGAAAAATCGATTCCACCCACAAGCACACCGATTGGAGGCATAATTACATCGCCCACAAAGGAGGAAACGATATTACCAAATGAAGCACCAATGATGATGCCAACCGCCATGTCGATGACATTTCCCTTGACGGCAAACTCCTTGAACTCTTTTATGATCCCCATGACAAATCCCTCCTTTTTAGAGTTTTCCCTTTTGGTTTGCAGCGCTGCTACTTTGACGACGAATCATCCCCGAAACTGCCTCAATTGCCGGGTGTGCGCTCGACTGCCCCCCGCTTTGCAGCGAATAACATCACGCAAACTGACAATAAGATCGCAATTACCATTATGGATAAATGCGTAACGAGTCCCACTGCTGTAATTACCGAATCAAGAGAAAAAACGAAATCCAATACCGCGATTTGCGCTAATACCGAGAAGAACCCGGGGTGTTTAGTGGCTATTTTGGTTTATTGCGTTATTTCCATACTGCTGTGTATTTCGTGCGTGGATTTGAATAGTTTATTCCATATGCCGATGCGAGCTTGCTTGCCAGAGCATGCAGCGTCGTTTGTTTCTTGCGTGTGGGGGTGCTTCTGGCCCGATCGGACATCACAACCCAGACCGCTTAACAAGCGTCGGCGCCGGGCCGCGGCGGCCATCAGGGTCTGATTTTTGCGGCGGAGGCGACGGCTGCGGCGATTTCACGGCTGAAAAGCGTCAGGGCCTGATCCTGAGCAAGAACCTGGTCGCGGAAGGCGGGCGAGGCCGCGGCAACGCTCACCACCGTCTTTTTGCGCAGGAGGGGACCCTCTTCGCGGCCGCTTGCCAGAGACCAGAAGGCCGCCAGGTGGGCGCGGCCTTGCGCGTCCAGGTCAAAGCGGCTGATGTGGATGGCGACCTGAAAATCGGCCGAGGCCGCGCTTTGCTGCAGAAAAGTGCTGACATTGGCCGTATTGAGCAGAACGGACAGGTTTTCCTGCAGCACCCGATAAAAACCGTCCGAGAGGGGCTCGGCCCAGCGGTCGAATTCGGCGAGGCTCAATTCCACCGGCCCACTGCGGGCGATCAGCTCGGTACGGTCCAGGTAGGCCGCCAAGGTGACGGGCCCCACCAAAACCGAAGGCCCCTCTCGGGAAACCACCGTCGAGGGCACCTCGCCTTGCGCCAGGCTGCCGAGCAGATAAAATTGCGCCGGCGGGGAGACGCCGATGCAGCCGGCAAGCCCCCACAGAATGATCCCTAAACACACTAAACGAGACGCTAAGTAAAACCGCGACATTGCCGTTATCTCCTTTCAGGACCACTTCTGCCCCTGAGCAGCACCTCGGGGTGGCGTTCGAGAAGCTCGCTCAGGGCCCGCAGGGCGCGCGCCGCCGCGGTGATTTCTTCCAGGGAGCGGTTCAGCCGGTGGCGCAGCTCCGAGCGTTGACCGACAAAGCCGTCCACGCCCGCCACGGCGCCCTGGGCATTTTCGAGCAGCTGGCGGGTGGCATCGAGGGTTTTGCGGGCCTCGAGTCCCAAGGGTCCCACCTGCGCATCAATATTATCCAGCAGCCGGCCGGCATTTTCGCCCGCCGTTTTCAGGCTGGCACCCACGGCGCCCACCTGTCGGTCGAGTTTCTCGAGCATGCGGTCGGCGCCGGCAACCACGCCGTCGGCGCGGGTGACCAGGCGCTCGGTCCCCTGGGCGGTCAGCTGGATGGCCTTCAGGGCCTCTTTGATCTCCGGGGCGTTGATCGTGCGCTCGATCCCGTCGACCGCGGCGACCAACTTTTCGAAAAGCTGCTGCACCGGGATCTTCTCGATGGTTCTAGCGATCTGCTCGAGCGACGAGGGTATTGTCGGGATCTCCATGTACGGCAGATCGGAGCCCACCAGGCGGGTGGGCAGATCCGGGAAGAAATCCAGTTCGATGATCAACTGCCCGGTCACCAGGCTCTGAATCGTGAGCTGGCCCTTGAGGCCTTTGGCGATCAGGCTTTGAACGGCTTCCTCCAGATCACCGAGCAAGACACCGCCGGTGTCGATTTGGTCGGGCACAAGCGAGATGATCACCGGGATGCGAAGCGCCTGGGTGTTCGGGTCTTCCTGGAGAAAAATGCGCTCCACCGACCCCACCTGCACCCCTTGCAGCACCACCGGTGCCCCGGCGGCAAGGCCCCGGATGGAGCCCTGGAAAAACAGAACGAAGCGCTGCTTTTCGCCAAAAAGGCGCCCGCCGCCAAAGAGGATCACACTGAGGATCAGCAGCGCGATGGCGCTCAGCACGAACACGCCGATAACCGTTTTATTCCACTGCTTGGCCATACCCACCGCTCCTTATTTTTCCTCCTCGGCGCCCCTGCAAGTCAAACGCTTTCGCCCCGCAGCAGAAAGCGGCGAACCTTGGCATTGCGGGTGTCCGCGCGCAGCACCTTGGGGTCTCCGACGGCCGCCATGGTGCGGGTGTCGGCGTCCAGAAAGACCGAGTTGCTGCCGATGGCGAAAATGCTCGCCAGCTCGTGGGTGACGACCACCACCGTCGCGCCCAGGCTATCGCGCAGTTCCACGATCAGGTCGTCCAGGCGCTTGGCACTGAGCGGGTCGAGACCCGCGGAGGGTTCGTCAAAAAAGAGAATCTCCGGATCGAGAGCGATCGCCCGCGCCAGAGCGGCGCGTTTGCGCATGCCGCCGCTGATCTCCGAAGGGTAGAAGTCTTCAAATCCCGCCAGCCCCACCAACGCCATTTTAAGCGCC
>JAABRJ010000253.1 GCA_011390985.1 Desulfobacteraceae bacterium | reverse complement strand
GAGATCGTCCTGGCCGCAAACGCCACCCTCGTGGGACTGTGCTCCGGGGCCGATTTCGCCATGGAGGAGGTCGAAAAGTGCCTGCCGCGCAACACCTGCGCCCTGATCAAGTCCTCGTCGCCAAGGGGCAGAGCCGCCGCGAAATTGCGCGGGGCCTGCACGCCAGCGTCATCCGCCGGGCGGCCGGGATGATCAACCGGGTCTCGTCCCAAGGCGCCATCGTGTTCACCGGCGGCGTGGCCAAAAACCCCTGCATGGCGGCGCTGCTCGCTCAAAGACTGGGCCGTGAGATTCTGGTCCCCGATGATCCGCAATCGGTCGGCGCCCTGGGGGCTGCCCTTTTGGCCGGCCACGATAGCATGTCAGCGGCGTAGGATCGCCGCAGCGAAAAACGCCACCAGCGGCAAAGGAAGCGGATGAAAACCGACCTGCTCAACCGGTTTCAGAAGAGTGGACATCGAACAGGCCAAGGATATGAAATTTATTTTTGTCTGCCCAAGCCAGAACCAGCCCTTTGAAAGCGCCGATTTCAAAATCGACGAAAACCGGGGCGTCACAACCGACGAGGCCGGCCACAAGACCCTGGATGCCACGGTGGTGTTGACCGAACCGTGCCCGTTTTGCGGCCGGAAGCATGTTTACCATGCCAGTGAGCTGTCCTGCCCGTTTGGCGGACAAGAATGAATATTTAAAACGAAAAAAAAGGGGGAGGATCGATGCAAGGGAAAAACATCTTGGCGACGCGATGGGGAATCATCGGGGTCGGGGCCGTTATCGGGGTCCTGGCGGCTGTGCTGCAAAAACTCGGCAACCCCGGGAACATGGGCATTTGCGTGGCCTGTTTCGAGCGCGACATCGCCGGCGCCCTCGGCCTTCACCGGGCTGCGGTGGTGCAGTACATGCGTCCCGAGATCATCGGTTTTGTACTCGGATCGATGATCGCCGCCTACATTTTCAAGGAGTTCCGACCCAGAGTCGGTTCGGCCCCGATCGTACGCTTCGTTCTGGGGGCTTTTGCCATGATCGGCGCCCTGGTGTTTCTGGGGTGTCCGTGGCGGGCCGTGCTGCGCCTTGCGGGCGGCGACGGCAACGCCATCCTGGGCCTGCTGGGGTTGACCTTCGGCATTTGGATCGGTACTCTTTTTCTGAAAAACGGCTACACCCTGGGACGCACCCAGGCGACCCATACCACCGTCGGGTGGATGCTGCCGCTGATCATGCTGGGATTTCTGGCGCTGACATTGGTCTTTCCGCAGGTCGTGGGCCAGGATCAGAGCGGTGTGCTGTTGTACAGCGCCAAAGGCCCCGGTGCCATGCATGCCCCCCTGCTGGTCGCGTTGATCGTGGGGCTGGGGATCGGGTTTCTGGCCCAGCGCAGCCGCTTTTGCACCATGGGCGCCATCCGCGACACCGTGTTGTTCGGCCAGACGCACCTGTTGAGCGGTTTTATCAGCCTTTTGGTGTTTGCCTTCTTGACCAACCTGCTGTTGGGACAGTTCAAGCCCGGTTTTTCCGATCAGCCAGTGGCGCACACGATGCACATCTGGAACTTCGCCGGCATGGCCCTGGCGGGCCTCGCATTCGCCCTGGCCGGGGGATGCCCCGGGCGGCAGCTGTTTCTCTCCGGCGAAGGCGATGGCGATGCCGCCGTATTCGTGCTGGGGATGATCGTGGGTGCGGGATTCGCCCACAACTTCGGGCTGGCAAGCTCTCCGGCGGGCGTCGGCCCTCACGGCATCGCCGCCGTCGTGGTGGGATTTCTAATGTGTCTGTTTATCGGCTTCAGCATGCGCAGAAAAGTTGCATAAGGAGAGATCACATGACAACAACCATAGATGCACGCGGGCTTTCCTGTCCCCAGCCGGTTATCTTGACATTGGATGCCATCAAGAACGGCAAAGACAAAGAACTTGTGGTACTGGTGGACACCGATACGTCCAAGGAAAACGTGATGCGCGCCGCCGCCAGTCAGGGCTACCGGGTTGAGGCCGTCGCCCCTGAGGCGGACGGTTACCGGATCGCGATTGCAAAGGACTGAGCGGTGTTCGGGTTTTTTAGAAAACGAAAACCGAAGGGCTTCAAAAACAGCGGGCGGCCATCGGCGGATCGCGGAATTCTGGTTTTTGAGAATACCAGCGACGTCATCCAGGCCGAAAACGTCCTTAAAAAATCGGGCTGGTCCGTGCGGGTGATGGGGCCGCCGCCGGAGATTCAAACCGGCTGTGATCTGGTGATCGAATTTCCGCTGATCGAGGAGCTCAATATCCGGCGGACGCTCGCCAGCGCCGATATCCAGCCCCTTTCAGTCGTGCCGGTGACGGCCCCGCTGCTGGCGCCCGTAGACCTTTTCCAGACCAAGGACTTTGGCGACTACCTGATGGTGCGTGCGGCCAACATGAAAATCACGATCGCAAAAGAGGACCTTAAAATCGTGAACATTTCAGGCGGCGGGTGCCCGGACGTGCCGTATTTGGCCCAGGAAATGGTGGGAAAAACATTGGCGCAGGCGCCCCGGCCGAGGGATTTGGGCCATACCCTGTGCGGCTATGCCCTGGAACTGGCATACGAGGAGCTGCGCCGAATATGCTAGGTGTTGTCGGCACGGTGCCGGACCCGAATTTTCCCTTGGTCCATGGGCCGGTGCGCTTGATCGGCGGCGAGTTGATCATCGCGGGCCGGTGCATCGCGATCAACCGGGGCACGCCGGCCCTGCTGGCAGCCGCGCTCAAGACGGCCGAATCGCGCGGCGGGCCGGAGATTTACGCTTTTTTGGTCGGGGATATCGGCAAGGGCGACGGCAGCCGCAAACTCTATCAGTTTCTTGCGCGCCAGTTGCCTGAGTTTTCGTTTCGCGTGCTGACATTTCACTATCTCCAGCCGGATGCCGACTGGCACAACAAGGTGCTTTTTGCCGTCGAAACCATGACGCCACGGCCCACGCTGATCGCCGATGCCGGGTTCATGTATGCCGCAAAAATGAGCGGGCAGTCGGCCTGCTACGACTTTTTCACCCCGGATGTGGGCGAGTTGGCGTTTTTGGCGGATGAAATCGCCCCCCATCCGTTCTATACACGGGGCTTTATCCTGCACCAGGACGCCGATGTGCCCCATTTGATCCGGCGCGCCTACCAGTATCAGAATGCCGCCCGGTATCTTGTGGTGAAAGGCCAAAAGGACTATATCGCAGACGAAAAGCGGGTCATCGCAACCGTGGAGACCCCATCGTTTGATGCCATGGAGGCCATCGGCGGCACCGGTGACACCCTCACCGGGATGCTGAGCGTTTTGTGCGGCGGCGATTTAACCCCCGCCAGGGCCGCTCTTCTGGCGGCCAGGGCCAACCGCTGGACGGGTTTTTTTGCCCGACCGACACCTGCGACGCAGGTGTGCGATCTGATTGACACCATTCCGCAGGCATTGCAAAAAGCGCTGGGCGGAAATCTACAGGAGGACGACCATGGCGGGAACCGCTAAAATTCGCCTGACCGAGACGGTCACGGGGGCCGGCTGAGCGTCCAAACTGGCTCCAGGGGACCTGGACAAGGCGCTCTGCGGCATCGTGATCCCAACCGACGAGAATGTCATGGTGGGCTTGGATCGGGCCGATGATGCCGGGGTTTACCGGGTGTCAGACGATCTGGCCCTGATCCAGACGGTGGATTTCTTCACCCCCATCGTGGACGACCCC
>JAABRJ010000252.1 GCA_011390985.1 Desulfobacteraceae bacterium | reverse complement strand
GGGACGCCCAAGACCGCCATGAACCTGGTGGCCTTTCCGGTCAAGCAGATGGACCTCTCGGTTCTGCGCCAGATCATCCAAGGCGGGCTGGATAAACTGACCGAAGCCGGGGTGGTTCTGATCGGCGGCCACAGCATCGAAGACAAGGAATTGAAGTACGGGCTGTCGGTAACCGGCTTCGTGCACCCGTCGCGGGTGCTCACCAAGAAAAACCTGCGGCCGGGGGATCGCCTGGTGCTGACCAAGCCGATCGGCACGGGCATCGTCAACACCGCCA
>JAABRJ010000250.1 GCA_011390985.1 Desulfobacteraceae bacterium | reverse complement strand
TATCGGTGATAATTTTATCAAGCTCAATCAAATCGAACGGTTTTTCCAAAACCAGGTCTGCCCGCGCTTCGGTAGCCAGTGCCTCGGGGTGTTCCCCGTAACCGGTAATCGCAATAACCGGGATAGTTGGATATTTTTTTTTGACGATGCTGATAACCGCAACACCGCTGATGCTGGGCATAATCAGATCGGTTATGATCACGTCATAACGGCCCTGTTCGGCCTCGATCAGTTTCAAGGCATCCAGCCCATTGGCGGCCGAGTCGACCTGGTAGTTTTTTTCATTGAAGTAGTTGTATAGCGATATCAAGACTTCTTCGTTATCGTCGATGATGAGGAGTTTGATAGGCCTGCCCATATGTGCTTCCCTATTGGCTGGTGCCGAGAAAAAGGGCGTCCCCGGACGTGTTCGCGTCAACAATCGGTTGGTGTGAGCCCTTTAGGGCAAAATTTTGGCGCATTTATCACCGGTATGGTGTCCCCTCGAACGGGAATGGGTAGGTGAGGGATTAGGCAGAAGATTATTCAGGTGTTAGGGTTGCAGCATAAATTAATCACTAGTTCACACCGCTTTTTTTGGGTTCGTCAACATGGCGCATCCGCCGCATCATCGATGGGATGGTGCCGAAGGCCGGACTTGAACCGGCACGGGTTTCCCCACTACCCCCTCAAGATAGCGTGTCTACCAACTTCCACCACTTCGGCACGTAATAAAACGGACAACACTGCATTCTAAGCGCACTAGTCAGCTTGCTTCGATGGCGCCTCCGAGGGCCCGGGTTCTGCGGCTTTGTCAACAGGCGCATTCTGAGTCTGGCCTGCCGTTTGCTCGACCGCTTGTTTGGAGTTCATCATGATCGAACTTGTCGGGCGTGATCCTGATATGTAGGCCAAGCCCAAAGAGGTGATCATGAAGATGATCGCTGCCATTGTGGTGGCTTTGCTCAAAAATGTCGATGCACCCGTGCTGCCGAAAAGCGTCTGGCTGGAGCCGCCGCCAAAAGCTGCACCCATGTCGGCGCCCTTCCCCGTTTGCAGCAGAACAATCAAAATCAGCGCGATGCAGACAATCGTGTGCAGAATGATCAAAAATATCGACATAAGCGAAACAGTTTCTCGTTATTTGAAGAAATGGATGATGGCATTAAAATCGTCCGCATCTAAACTTGCGCCCCCAACCAGAGCGCCGTCAATGTCCGGCATGCCCATCAACTCTTTGATGTTGGTGGATTTTACGCTCCCTCCATACAGGATCCGGGTTGAATTTGCAAGTGAATTTCCCCAGTTGTCAGCAAGGAGGGATCTGAGGAAATGGTGGACCTGCTGAGCCTGATCTGTGGTGGCGGTTTTTCCGGTGCCAATTGCCCAGATCGGTTCATAAGCAATAACCAGGGAAGAGTAGGTTTTTAAAGGAAGCTTCTTTAACCCCATTTTGAGCTGCTTGTCAAGCACCGAAAAAGTATTGCCGGCGTCTCGCTCGGTTTCGGATTCTCCGATGCAAAAGACCGGTATTAGCCCGTTTTTAAAGGCGGCAGCCAGTTTTTGGTTGACGGTCTGATCCGTTTCGCCAAACAGTTGACGGCGTTCCGAGTGACCGATAATGACGTAACGGCAGCCCGTGGAAACCAGCATGGCGGCAGAAATCTCGCCCGTGAAGGGGCCTTCCGGCTCCCAGAAAAAGTTCTGAGCGCCGAGACCGATGGCGCTTGGTCCGATGATCTCATGGACCCTTGAAAGCGCCGTAAATGGGGGGGCGATCATTATATCGCATTCTGTCACCTTCCCGGCCAATGCCACCAGCCGTTTGGCGGTCTCGACCGCCTCCTGCTGGGTTTTGAACATTTTCCAGTTACCCGCAATCAGTGGTTTGCGCGCTTGCATTCCGGCGTCTCCTTAAGCTTTTTATCCGGCAACCGCCGATTTCTCCTCTGGCAGGGGAAACCGGTCTCCGCCTTCCGTTGGCCTTGCTCTATGAGCCAGTAGCTCTTTGCCTCTTGAAATGGACGAACCCCCTTCGGTGCGCGTTTTGCGAAACCCGCTGAACCCAGCCCGATTGTGCCGCCGTCACAGCTGATTGCCGATTAATACCGTCAGATCCACCATGCGGTTGGAATAACCGCATTCATTGTCATACCAGGCGAGAACCTTGATCATATCGCCGATCACGTAGGTCGTGGGCGCATCGACGATCGAGGAGAGGGGGCAGCCGTTAAAATCCGATGAAACCAATGGCAGGTCGTTGAAGCCGAGGATGCCGGCCAGCTCGCCCTCGGAGGCTTCTTTGAGGGCCGTGTTTACATCGGAGACCGAGACGCCTTGCTTTTCGATGCTGACAACCAGGTCGACGATCGAAACATTCGGCGTCGGCACACGGATGGCCAGCCCGTTCAGTTTGCCGCTTAATTCGGGCAAAACCAGGGCCACGGCTCGGGCCGCGCCCGTCGTGGTGGGAATCATGGAAAGGGCGGCGGCGCGGGCGCGGCGCAGATCCTTGTGCGGGAAATCCAGCAGGCGCTGATCACCGGTGTAGCTGTGAATTGTCGTCATCAGACCGCTGCGGACCCCGAAATTTTCCAGCAGGACTTTGGCCACCGGGGCGAGGCAGTTGGTGGTGCAGGATGCGTTTGAAACAACATGGTGGTTGCGGGGGTCGTAGTGGTTGGCATTGACACCCATCACGATGGTGGCATCGGGGTCTTTGGCGGGGGCCGAGATGATCACCTTGAGGGCCCCTGCCGCCAGATGCTTTGCGGCGCTTTCCCGGTCTCGAAAAAGCCCCGTGCATTCCGCGACAATGTCGACGCCGGCTTCTTTCCAGGGGATCTTTTCGGGGTCTTTGACAGCGGAAACCGCCACCCGCCGATCGTCGACTTCGATGCTATTCGACCCGGCGCTGACAGCGGCATCCAGAATGCCGTGGACCGAATCGTATTTCAGCAGGTGCGCCATGGTGGCCGCATCGGACAGGTCGTTGATCGCTGTTACTTCAAGCGCGGGGTTCTTGAGGGCTGCCCGATAGACCAGACGGCCGATTCTGCCGAAACCGTTGATGCCAAGTTTGATCGTCATGTGTTGTCTCCTTCCGCTCGTGAGCGTTCAGTCAACGACCGGCTGGAAATTTCAGCCGGTGCGTTTGTTGCCTTTCAAAATTGAACTGGCCAGAGAAATGCTTTTGCGGCCGTAGATCTCCAGATTGACCGCCAGTTTGGTCAGCTCCTGCTTTTCCCGGGAGTTGTCAGCCTTGATCAATATCGGCAGGTTGACCCCTGAGATGACCTCGATCTTGCCTTCTTCCAGAAAAGAGTAGCTCAGGTTGGAAGGGGTGCCACCGAACATGTCCGTAAGGATCAAAACCCCTTCATGCCGATCAACGGCTTTGATGCCCGCGGCGATTTTTTTGCGCAGTTTGTCTACGTTCTCATTGATGTTGATGGAGACCGCCATCGTGTTATCCGGTTTTTTGCCTATAATAAATTCGGCAGCTTCGATGAGGGCCTGGCCGAGCTGGCTGTGGGTGACGATAAGAATTCCGATCATGGAGAACCCTGCTGTTGAATGTCGCGGTGCGTTAAATTGGCCGGGTGTCCCATTTCCTTGATGCGCTCGTAAAGGGCCCTGGCAATGGATACGGAGCGATGCCGGCCCCCGGTACACCCGACGGCGATGGTCAGATAGGATTTGCCTTCCTTAAAGTACCTGGGGATAAGGAAGTCAAGGAGATTGAAGTATTTGGTCAGAAATTCCTCTGTATCGCGCTGCCCAAAGACAAAACGGCGGACCTCATCCGTCTCTCCGTCCAAATCCCGCAGTTCGGGCACGAAAAAAGGGTTTTGCAAAAAACGGACATCCATGATCAGGTCGGCGTCGATGGGGATTCCGTACTTAAAACCGAAGGACAAGACGCTGATTTGCATGCTTTTCGGATACCCGGCCTTCAGCGCCCGGGCCTGAATGAAGGCCTTGAGTTCATGCACATTGAAGCGGGTCGTGT
>JAABRJ010000249.1 GCA_011390985.1 Desulfobacteraceae bacterium | reverse complement strand
AGCCCGCGGCCGCGTAGGCGGACTGCATGGCCCGCAGCTGGCCCTCGCTGGCAGGCGCCAGGAGGCTGCCGTCGATGTCGTTGGAAAGTCCGATGCCGCGGATCACGGCGTGAATCCGGTCGCCATGCGCCAGGGCATCCGCTAATCGCTTCAACACCAGGATGCCGGCGCCCTCGCCGACCACCAGGCCGTCCGCGCTGCGGTCAAAGGGGGCGCAGCGGCCCGAGGGCGAAAGCGCCCGCAGCTGGCTGAAGCCCACCTGGGTGTAAAGGCTGTCCGGGCGCGAAACGCCGCCGGCCAGGATGGCGTCCGCACGCTGCGCCTGGAGTGCGTCACAAGCCAGCTTGACGGCGAAAAGGGATGAGGCGCAGGCGGCGTCCAGGGTGTAGCTGCCGCCGCCGAGGTTGAGCGCCCGGGCCAGCAGAGCCGCCGGCAGACCCGCCACCCGCCCGGCCAGACAGGCCTGACGGTCGATCGCGGCCGGGGCCGAAGCCTGCCCGAAAAGCCGGGTTTCCAGGGGGCGGCCGAGCAGCTCCCAGCTGATCCTGGAGGCGGCGTCGGTGGGCAGGACGATGGCCGCCAGGATGGTGCCGATGCGCTCCCGGTCGAGCGCCGCGTGCCGGCATTGGGCGAACGCATCGCGGCCGGCCCTGAGTACCAGATGGTAGAGGGGATCGAGCGCCGCCAGAAGGTCGGCATCCAGGTCAAGGCCGACGGGATCCAGCGGCAGCGGGTCCACCAGACAGGCGCGGCGGGTGAGGGCCCGGTCCGGCTGGGGGCTCGGGCTTACCATGGCCGCCGGGGGCGCGACCCAGCGCTCCGGGGGGACCTCGCGGCAGGTGTCGACTTTGCCGTGGATATTTCTCCAGAAGGTCTCCACGTCGTGGGCGCCGGGGAAAACGCCGGCGATCGCCACCACGGCGATGGGGGGTTTGACGGTCATGGGGGCTGCGAGCTTCCTTATCCTGTTTTTCGGGGCTTCAGGCGCGTGCGGAGCGAATGATATACCGGAGTCAACGGGGGTTGGCAAGGCTTGATGACGCCCCGCACAGTCCAAAACGCCGCGCCGCGCGGCAACCCGCGGCGGCTTCGGCATGTTTCAAGTCGCCAGGGTCAAACATCATTTGCGGGTGGTGAGGTCTTTTTTAACCTCGCCGGCGCTAAATTGGACCGGTACCGGTCCCGCGGGGTGCCGGCAACCCGTGAACCCGCCTGATCGGCCCCCCAGGTTTTGGGGGCGGGGAAAAACAGCCTCCTCTGGGCGCGCCCGGCCTTGACACCGGCGTGGAATTGCCCTAAATTCGGCCCGTTGACGTGGGGCGGCGCACCGCCCCGCTCTGCCATTTACCCCCCCCGCGGGTGCAGATCCCAGCGGGCGTCTTTTTAGAACAGGAGAGATCACCATGCGTATCGCCTTTCCCAGCCAGGAGGACCGCGGGTTCGACAGCCCGGTTTACGGCCACTTCGGCTCAGCCCCTTTTTTTATCATCGTTGAAAGCGACAGCGGCAGCTGCGAAACGATCGTCAACCCCGACCGCGACCATCTCCACGGCCATTGCCAGCCCCTCAAGGCCTTTGCGGGCACCGCGGTCGACGCCGTGGTGGTCGGAGGGATCGGCGGTGGCGCCCTGCGCAAACTGAATGACGCCGGCGTTCAGGCCTATCGGGCGGTTGAGGGCACGGTGGCCGAAAACCTGGCCTTGATCCGGGCCGAGCGTCTGCCGACCTTCACACCGGCCCTTACCTGCGCCGGGCACAGCCAGGACGGTGGCTGCAGCCACTGAACGCCGCCGGCACAGACTGCCCCGGCCGGAAACTGACCTGCTGTCAACTCTTCAAGGAAGCGAGAAATGAGCAACAATCCGACCATCGAACCGGTTGCTTTTAACGCGATGCACGACATGCTGGCCAGCGCGGGGTATTCCGACAAGGCCATCGCCTATTATCTCGACAAGCCCAACATGGGGAAACTGGCGAATGCCGATCAGGTGAGTGAAGTCACCGGAGAGTGCGGCGACACCATGCGGGTGTACCTCAAAATTGCGGACGGCGTGATTCAGGATGCCAAGTTCGAGGTCATGGGCTGCCCCGGTGCGGTGGCCGCCGCGATGGCGGTTGCCGATATGGTCAAGGGCGCCAGCCTGGCGGATGCCCGGATGATTCGCGATGCGGACATCTTTCGGTCCCTGGTGGTAATTCCCGATCAGAAACAGGACTGTATCCGGCTGGCGGCCAAGACCCTGCAACGGGCCCTGGAGGACTACCAGCCCGGAAACGGTCGGAAACCTTAAGGGGGTGAGCTATGCCGCTTTTCGATTACCTCTGTCCCGACTGCGGTCAAACGTCTGAAATCCTGATGACCGCTGCCGCCGAGGCGCCGCTCTGCCCGGCATGCGGCGGCAGCCGTCTCAAAAAGCTGCTGTCCGCGCATTCCTCTTTTTCCGGCGCCTCGCGGCACGCCCTGCCCGGCCCGGGGGACACCGCCTGCTGCGGGTCCGCGCCGGGCCACGCGGGCTGCGCCGGCCCCGGGAGCTGCTGCGGCCACAAGGCACACTAAGTGGCGCAGCGCCCACTGCCCGAGCCCAGCGCCTACCAGCGCGAACAGCTCGAGGCCCTTGTCCTGGTGCGCAGCCACCTGGCGCATCTGGGGCCGGCCCAGCAGGACCGCCTGCGCCGGCAGGCGGCGCCTTACCTCGCGCTGCGGGTGGAGATGGCCGCGTTTCTGGCCGCCCATTTCAGCGAAATCTGCACGCTCACCTGTTTCAGCAACCGGTTGAGCGCCTGCTGCACCCGCGACGGCATCATCACCTTCTTTGCCGACGTGGTCCTCAACGTGCTGGTTTCCGGGGAGGCGCAGGTCGAAAGCCTGCAGGCCCTTCTGGAACGGCCCCATGTGGGCGCCAAGTGCGTCTACCTCGGCGGCGATGGCTGCCGCTGGCGCCTGAAACCCATCGTGTGCGAGCGTTTTATCTGCGACACCGCCCACCACCGGGTGTTCGACCAGCAGCCGGTCCTGCGGGACGCCTGGGAAACCCTCAAGCAAAGGGCCAGCGCCTTCACCTGGCCCGACCGCCCGATCCTCTTTGACCGGCTGGAGCAGGAATTCATCGATGCCGGCCTCTCCTCTTCCCTGATGTACCTTCATCAAAGCCCCGGGCTGCTGCGGGTCAAGCGCCGCGCCCGGGAGGCCGCCCGCCGCCCCTGAGATTGCCGCCGCCTCGAACGGCGGCGGTCGACGCCGTTTGCCTTGCGTGCCTCTCAGGAGGCCTCTGCAAGGGCGGTCTGCAGCCGCTCGAGGGCCTTGTCGTATTCGTAGGCGCCGATGCTCGCATCCAGCTCAGCCGCCAGCGCCGCCGGCAGATACGGGCGCGCGGCGGCGAAGCGCGGCGGGATGGTTTCAGGGTCCGCCAGTTGGAGGGCCTCGGCCAGCTGGGCCAGCTTGTCCCGCCGTTCGGCCGGGTCGACCGCCGCCGGCTCGCCAGCGACCGCCGCCGGCGCCGGTGAAATGGCGCTGATCCCGGCCAGCACCTCGTTCAGGTGCGCACTGACCTCGGCTGTGAGGGCCGCAAGGGTCGCGGCGTCCGGTGCTGCGGAATCCGCCAGGGTTATCTCCAGATCCCGGGCGGCCGTCGACAGGTGCGTTGCGCCGATATTGGCGGCGCTGCCCTTGATGCTGTGGGCCACCTGGCGCAGCGCCTCGTGGTCGCGGCCGGCCCGCAGGGTCTCGAGGGTGGCGGTCGTGTTGATGTTGTGCTCGGCAAACCCGACCAGGATCCGGCGGAAGGTGGCCGGGTCGATGCTGAGAGCCTCCAGGGTCTGGCGGACCCGGATTCCCGGCAGGCTGTCCGGCAGTTCGTCGGCTGCAGAGGGCTGCGCGTCGGGGCTTGCGGCCGGCGCCGGTGCGGTTTCCGGCAGCGGACAGGCGGCGGGTGGGGCGGGTCGCTTGATGGTGCGCCAGAGGGTGTGAAACAGGCGGTCCTGATTGATGGGTTTCGAGACGTAGCCGTCCATCCCCGCCG
>JAABRJ010000248.1 GCA_011390985.1 Desulfobacteraceae bacterium | reverse complement strand
TTTCGTTATACAGCAGTCATCCGATCCGCGCCCTGATGGCCACCGCGATGTTCACACGGTCAAAGGGCGATCCTTTTCACTATTTGGAGGAAAATATGAATAATAAAATGCTGTTTCCCCTCGTTGTCGCCCTTTTCGTCGGATTATTTGGATCCCCCCAGCACTGCTTGGCGGCGGGTTTTTCGAACAGCCGGTAGCGGCGCGATCGTCGCGCTGCATGCGGGTGCCTCGCAAAGGTCGGCATCACGCTGCCGCAACAGGCAGCGCGAGTGGCGTTCAGCGTAGGCGGTCAGCAGCCTTCGGCCGGGGTGACCTTGCCGTTTCCAGCCGCCGAACCGATCAGAATCCGGTCGACAGGCTTGCAGATGGCGCGCGCCAGGGCGGCGCAAACAGCGCGGGCGGCTTCGACCGCGCCGGGCAGATCGAGCTGATTGAGGAAAACGCAGCGGCCGGCCTCAGGCGGGCATCCCTTCATGATGCCCTCGGGATGCAGCAGAACGGCGGCGACCGCCTCGGGGGTCACCGGCTCTCCGGCTGAAATCCCGGCGAGGGCGCCGAAGCGCTCCGGCCGGAAGACCCAGCGCGCGTCCAGCGGCCGGCCCACCGCCGCCATGCCCGCCACGGCGATGACCCAGTCGGTGCAGGCGGGAATAACCGGCTCATGCGCGGCCGGAACCTTGAGCGGAAGCCGGGCGGCCCCGTCGGCCTCCACCAGGATCCAGCGGAAAAGCCCGGCAGCGCTCAGGGCATCAACGGTTTCAGGCGTATAGCCGGTCAGTTTTTCACCCTCCGGGATGCAGCCCGCCGCCGCGGTGACATGCCGGGCTTTCCGCAGTCTGCGGGCCAGCGCCGGCAGCAC
>JAABRJ010000247.1 GCA_011390985.1 Desulfobacteraceae bacterium | reverse complement strand
CAGCACCGCGGACGGGCTGGCGGCGACGACCACGTGCGCGGACTGGGCCGCTTCGGGACGGCAGATCCGGGTGGTGGTGGTGGTCAGCACCGTCTCGCCGGCGGCCGCCAACTCCCGGGCCATCCGGAACATCAGGGTCGTTTTGCCGCCGGCGCCCACCAGGCTGATGACACCGCCCGCTTTCGGCAGGCGGCCGCCGTAAAGCTGCCGCACGATCATGCCGGTTCCGAAAAAACGGTCGGCCCGGGACGGGGGGACCAGGCGTCCCCGATGGTCAGCCGCAGCAGGTTGGGAATCTCCCGCTCGGCGTTGCCGGCGCCGTAGCCCACGGCCGTTGGCACCATCGCCGGCATTGGGCCGAAACCTTCGGCCAGGGTGGTCAGGATGGCGGCCCCGGTGGGCGTCAGGAGCTCACCGGCGACCCCGCTGCTGTAGGCCGGCCGGCCGCGCACCAGCTCCAGGGTGGCCGGCGCCGGCACCGGCAGGGTGCCGTGGGCGGAGATCACGGTCCCGGTGCCCAGGTGCAGGGGGGAGCAGAAGACTTTTTGGATCTCCAGCAGGTGCAGGCCCGCAACGGCGCCCACGATATCGACGATGGCGTCCAGGGCACCCACCTCGTGAAAATGCACGCTTTCCAGCGGGACCCGGTGAACCGCCGCCTCGGCCTGGGCCAGGCGCTGAAAAATGGCCAGGCTGCGGTCTTTGACGATATCCTCCAGACCGCTGGCAGCGATGATCGCGCGAACCTCATGCAGGCCCCGGTGGGGCTGTCCGTGATGGGCCTGGTCGATGCCTACCAGGGCCTGGCTGCCGCCGAGGCCCTGTTTGACCACCGGGCGGACGTCCACGGTGCAGCCCGCGAGCGGCAGCCGGCCCAGCGCATCGCGCAGCAGGTTCAGCGCCAGCCCGGCATCCAGCAGCGCCCCCAGGATCATGTCCCCGCTGGCCCCCGCAAAGCAGTCGAAATAAGCGATCTTCATCCGCACTGATCCCCCGGCTTGCCGCCATCGGTCGCCCCGCAAACGGCCAGGCGGTTGATCAGCGCCGCCTGGCAGCCGGCCCCGAAGCCATTGTCGATATTGACCACCGAAACCCCTGAGGCACAGCTGTTGAGCATCGCCAGCAGCGCGGCCAGCCCGCCGAAGCTGGCGCCGTAACCGACGCTGGTGGGGACCCCGATCACCGGGTAGGGCACCAGCCCCCCCACCACGCTCGCCAGGGCGCCTTCCATGCCCGCCACTACCACGGCCACGTTGGCGCGGCCGAGCTCTTCGCGTTTGTCCAGCAGGCGGTGAATGCCGGCTACGCCCACATCGTAGATGCGCTCGACGCGGCTGCCCAGGACTTCGGCGGTCACGGCGGCCTCTTCAGCCACCGGGATATCCGCGGTGCCCGCGCACAGCACGGCGATCTGCCCGATGGGCGCCAGCGGCCGGGGCTTGACCACCACGATGCGGGCCGTTTCATGGTAGCCGCAGTCCGGCGCCACGGCCCGAATGGCCTCGAACACCACCCGCGCAGCGCGGGTGGCCAGAATATTGTCGTGGCCCGCGGCCAGGCGGGTCACGATGCCCTGAATCTGGGAGAGGGTTTTGCCCTCACAGTAGATCACCTCCGAGACTCCCGTGCGGCAGCAGCGGTGGTGATCGATCTTGGCATAGCCGATGTCCTCGAAGGGCAGCTTTTCAAGCTGCGCCATGGCGGTCTGCAGGTCCACCCGGCCGGCCTGCAGGTCGCCCAGCAGGTTTTTGAGACGATTTTGATCCATAAGATCGCAGTCCTTTCCCCTGCCCGTTGGTCAGGTCACCCTGCTTAGCACGGAAAACGGGTTGGCTTCAACACCAGCCGCGCCCCAGCCAGCCGGACCGTTCGTTCATCGACCACCCCCCGGTCGGGACACGGATGCCTGTTGCCCAGACCCCAAACGGCCTGAAAACCAGTCGATCCTTGCCATCCGCAGCAGCAGCTATGGCTTGCATTTGCCCCGAACCAGGTATAGCATAAAGCCATCTTCAACCCACATTCGGATCCCAAACCCAAAAAATATTCGGTTTTGAATATTCCAAATGGTTGCCCGGCCGTAAAGCCCGGAAGGCCAAGTCCATACTGCTGGAGGATCTCGAAACGGTCACCGTTCGGGGAACCCTGCTTCTGCCGCCGATTGGTTTCGACACTGATGGGACATAAGGAGGATTCAAATGAAACCGATTTCTCCACTTGGTGTTTTGATCGTGCTTTTTTCGTGCCTCATGCCAGCTTTCGGAAACGCCGACTGTCCGGATTACACTTTCGTAAAAATTGCTGACAGCACCACGCCCGTGCCGGGTGGCAACGGCGACAGCTTCGGTGGTCTCAGCCTGTCCTTGCCGGCCTTAAACACCCTCATGGTCGCTTTCCGTGGTGAAGGCGGGGGAGTGGACGGTATTTTTGCCGGTGACGGCGTAACCCTCGAGTCTATGGTCACTGTAAATGAACCTGTGTCCGGTGGCGGCACCATCACGACCATGTTCAGTGATTTCGCCTTCAGTGAAGGGGTTCTCGATATCATTGCACTCGCCTCAAACGGTCTCCGCGGTATCTACAGCTCCGACTCAACCGGTTTAAAAAAGATCGTTCAGTTCGGCGAACCCGCACCGCTGGGGGGCACTTTCTCCACTATCTTTTTCGTCAGCCGTCAAGGGGCAAACTTGGCGTTTCAGGCCAACATCACCGGTGGACCTGGAGTTGCCGGGGTGTTCACCAGAATTGCAGGCGCCACAGAACTTGTGGCCGACACAGCAACCACGATACCGGGGTCAACTCCCACTGAATTCGGCAGTTTCAGCGACCCTGACATTAGCGGCCAAAACGTCGCCTTTTGGGGCGGTTTTGGTCCCATTTCGGGTGTTTACGCCCGCATCGAAGGAACTTTGACAAAGATCGCCGACATAAACGATTTTGTACCCGGCAAAACCCAATTGTTCACGAGTTTCTCTATTCCAGTGATCAGTGGGCGCCAGGTTTTCTTCCGCGGGGTTGGCGGCGGCAGCGGGATTTATGTCGGAGACGGTGGGGTACTGAGCGTAGTCGCCCAGACTGGTGACCCTGCTCCGGGCGGCAGCACCTTTTCCAGTTTTGGCCAGTACGTTTCCGCCGAAAGCGATGAGATGGCTTTCAGTG
>JAABRJ010000246.1 GCA_011390985.1 Desulfobacteraceae bacterium | reverse complement strand
CATCGTCCGTCAAGCTTTTGCTTCCCCTTCCGCCCCAACGCAAAGCAACGGTGGACCTGAAGGTGGGCGAGGGTGTCAAAACCGGTCAGAAAATCGCTCTGACGGATTATCCCGGGGCCTACACGATCTCTTCGGTCACCGGCACCATCAGCGCCGTCGCCCCCTTCCCGGGCGATTTTGGCCAACGCTTTCTCGGCATTACGGTGGCGGTGGCGTCTGCGGCCGAAATCGACGCCGGTTTTAAGGAAGCCGGCACGGATCCGAGCCTGACGCAGGCGCTAGCCTATCTGTCCCAAGTTCCCGGTCTGCCGCCGCTCAGCGCCCTGGGCGACCCGCAGTACCCCATTTCCACCATCGTAATCTGCGGGGTCGACGACGATCTGCTGGTCGCCACCCAGCAGCATATTCTCCAGAAGGACATCCAGGCGGTCCGTGACGGCATCGTCCTCCTGAAGCAGATTGCAGGGGCGGCACGCATCGTCCTGGTCGCGCCGGCGCATCTCATGCAGGATGCCGTCGCTTCCGGCGCGGAAGTCAAGATCACCGCAAACCACTACCCGGCGACCTTGCCCCACATGATCATGAAGGATTGCCTTGGCCAGGTGCTCCCGGCCGGCAAACGCTTCGAAGAAATCGGGGTTTGTTTCATGACCGCCGAGGCCGTCGCCGCACTGGGCCATGCCTTTGCGGAGGGGCAGGTGCCCGTCATCAAGCGCTTCACCCTGATCAACAAGGAAGGGGGCAAGACCCTGGTCGCGGCCCCCATCGGCACCCCCCTGAAGGATGTTTTCCAGAATGCCGGCATCACCCTCCAGGACCGCGACCGGATCATCATGGGCGGTCCCTTTCGCGGCCGCGCCGTTTTCAGCGATGCCTACCCCATCCGCCCCGACACCGACGCCGTCATGGTCCAGGACCGCGCAAGCGTCCCGCTGGTGTCCGATTATCCCTGCATCAACTGTGGGGACTGCGTCCGCGCCTGCCCGGCACAAATGCCGGTCAACATGCTGGTTCGCTTTCTGGAGGCCGGCCAGTACGAAACCGGTGCGGAAGAATACGATCTCTTTTCCTGCATCGAATGCGGCCTCTGCAGCTACGTCTGCGTGGCGAAGATCCCCATCTTTCAGTACATCCGTTTAGCCAAATACGAGCTGGCCCGGCTCAACCCGGTGGAGGCAGAAAATGTCGAAACAGAATAAGTACATCGTTTCCCACGCACCTTTCTGGCACGACGGCAGCGGGATCCGCGAGCGAAGCTACCACACCATCCTGGCCGCCCTGCCGGCCGTCCTGATGGGGCTTTTCCAATACGGGGTACCCGCGGTCGGCGTGGTTTCGGTGGCTGTGGGGACCGCCATCCTCTGGGAATGGGCGATGAACAAGGCCATGAAGCGCCCGCTGACCATCGGAGACGGCAATGCCGCCCTGATCGGACTGATTTTCGCGATGCTCATCCCAGCCACAACCCCTTGGTGGGCCGTGGCGGTCGGCACCCTGATTGCGATCGGTATCGGCAAGCAGATCTTCGGCGGCATCGGCGGCAACCCCTTCAACCCGGTGGTGGTGTCCCTTTCGATTCTGATCGTTTCCTGGGGTCATCTGGTGGACTTCGACACGGCCCTGGTCAGCTACGACTTTGCTTTCAACCCCAGCTACCCCTTGGGCGTCTTGAAGTATTTCGGGGTTGCGGCGATTGACGACTTCAGCTACCTCGGCCTGCTTCTCGGCCAACAGGCCGGCGGCATCGGTGCAACCTTTGGCCTGGGCTTGATCCTGGGCGGAATTTATCTGATTCTAAAAGGGTGCGTCCGCTGGGAAATCCCCGTCGCTTTTCTTGCCGGGGTGTTCATTTCGGCGCTGATCTTCAACATCGTCGATCCGAGTCGCTACGCCAGCCCCTTTTTCCACCTCCTGACCGGCTACACCCTGATCGGCGCCTTTTTCCTGGCCCCTGAAGACTCCTCCTCCCCGGTCAACCCGATCCCGATGCTGATTTACGGCGCCGGTGGGGGTGTCATGACCGTCTTGATCCGCAATATCGGCGTTTTTGTCGATGGCGTTTTGCTGGCCGTTCTCCTGATGAATCTAATAAACCCCCTGCTCGACAAGATCAGACCAAAAGCATTGGGAAAGGTGGGGTAAATCATGCGTGAAATGATCAAAATGATTCTGGTGCTCACCATTTTGAGCACTGTCTCGGGCGGTCTTCTGGCCTATGTCAAGGTGGGAACCAAGGACCGGATCGACAACCAGGTGCTCCAACTGGTGAAAGGCCCGGCAATCCGGTCTATCCTGGCGGGCGCTTCCAACGACCCTGTAGCGGATCGTTTCACCCTGCCGGACGGGGAAAATGAAATCGAATTTTTTGTCGGTAAATTCGACGGCCAGCCCAAAACAGTGGTCTTCGAAACCTTTGGCAAGGGCTACGGCGGCGATGTGGGGCTGATGGTCGCGGTGGACGTCACCCAGAACCAAATTTATGGCGTAGAGGTCACCACCCACAGCGAAACCGCCGGTTTGGGCGCCCGCGCCAAGGAGGACCCGGCCTTCGCGGCGCAGTTCAAGGGACAGCCGCTTACCAAGCCCATTCAAGTTTCAGGCGACGGTGGCAGCATCAACGCCCTCAGCGGGGCGACGATCACCTCGCGCGCGGTATGCGATGCAGCCACTGAGGCCACCCAGGTTTACGACCGACTCAAACCGCAAATCGAAGACAAACTGAAAAGTTTGCCCTAACAGGGAGAGACCGATGGCCAAGTCTTTAGCGCATGAATTTTTCAAGGGGTTTTGGGAGGAGGTCCCGCCGTTTCGCCTGGTATTGGGGCTGTGCCCGGTGCTGGGCGTCACCACCAAAATTCAGTTCGGGATCGGCATGGGTTTGGCGACGACGTTTGTGCTGGTGTGCTCCAACATCCTGATCTCGATGCTGCGCAACCTGATTCCCTCCAAGGTTCGCATCGCCTGTTTCATCATCATCGTCGCCACCTTCGTGACCGTGGTCGAGTTGATGATGCAGGCCTTTACCTACGGGCTTTTCAAGCAGCTGGGGGTTTTCATTCCGCTGATCGTCGTCAACTGCATCGTCCTGGGTCGGGCCGAGGCCTTCGCTTCCAAGAACAACGTCATCATGTCCACGGCCGACGGGCTGGGCATCGGGATGGGATACACCCTGGCCCTGGCGGCGCTTGGCAGTGTGCGCGAGCTTTTGGGCGCCGGCACGCTCACCGTCTGGGGTGATCCGATCCTGAACCTTTCCAGTATTTTCCCGGGCTTCCAGCCGTTCAAATTCATGATTCAGGCGCCGGGGGCCTTTGTCGGCTTGGGTCTGCTGCTCTGCGTCATGAACATGGTTGGCAAAAAATAGGAGATATCCACAATGGGTGATTATATCGTACTGATCATCAGCTGCATTTTTGTCAACAACATCCTCCTGGCCCAGTTTCTTGGCAACTGCCCGTTTTTCGGCACATCCAAGAAGATGGAAACAGCGATCGGCATGGGCATGGCCGTGGTGTTCGTTCTGGTGCTGGCGGGCGTCATGACCTGGCTGACCTACGAGTACCTGCTGGTGCCCCTGAACCTGGTCTATCTGCGCACCATCGCGTTCATTCTGGTGATCGCCGCCCTGGTCCAGTTCGTCGAGATGTTCTTGAAAAAAAACATGCCGGCGCTCTATGCCGGGCTCGGCATCTTTCTTCCCCTGATCACCACCAACTGCGCGGTCCTGGGCGCCTGCGTGATCAACATCGACAAAGAATATAATTTTATGCAGGCGCTGGTGGCCTCGTTTGCTTTTGCGGCCGGGTTCGGCCTCGCCCTGGTGCTCTTTGCCGGCATCCGCGAGCGCATCCTGCTGGCGCGGGTTCCCAAACCGCTGCAGGACACTTCCATCGCCCTGATCACCGCCGGCATCCTGTCGCTTTCGTTTTACGCCTTCAAGGGAATGGTCTGACCCGCTCAGGCGCCAGACGTAGTGATGACACATCAAGAGCAGGGCCGGAGCGCTGGGCATCGCCCCGAGCTCCGGCCGGCACGACCGCCTCCCCGCCCCT
>JAABRJ010000245.1 GCA_011390985.1 Desulfobacteraceae bacterium | reverse complement strand
GGCCGAAATGCTGGCGACCCGCCATCAAACCCTGGAGGGCAAGCGCTGCCTGGTCTCGGGCGCGGGAAACGTCGCCCAGTTCACAATCGAGAAGCTCATCACTTTAGGCGCCAAGGTGCTGACCCTCTCCGATTCCTCCGGTTACATCTACGATGCGGCCGGCATCGACCGCGACAAACTGGACTTCGTCATGTTTTTGAAAAACGTGCGCCGCGGCCGGATAGCGGAATATGCCGAGAAGTATGAAGGCGTGGTCTACACCCCGGTGGACCCGACCCTGGACCACAACCCGCTCTGGGACCACCCCGCCGACGGCGCCCTGCCCTGCGCCACCCAGAACGAAATCAACGCCCGGGACGCCGCAAACCTGATCAAAAACAAGGTCTCTTTCGTCTGCGAAGGCGCCAACATGCCGACCACCCCGGAGGGCATCAGCCTGTTCCTGGACAGCGGCATTCTCTACGCCCCGGGCAAGGCCGCCAATGCCGGCGGCGTGGCCGTATCGGGGCTGGAGATGGCCCAGAACAGCATGCGTCTGGGCTGGCCGCGCCAAGAGGTCGAAGAGCGCCTGCGGGCCATCATCAAAAGCATCCACCGGGCCTGCCTGGCGGCGGCCGAAGAATACGGCACCCCCGGCAACTACATGAACGGCGCCAACATCGCCGGGTTCGTCAAGGTGGTGGAGGCCATGCTGGACCAGGGACTGGTCTGAGGCCAGCGGCCTGGCGGAGCAGGTTCTCTTCGGTCTGCTGGACATCCCGGGGAGGAATGTCGGCATCATTTGGGAGCGCAGCCTCAGGCGGGGTCACACCACGCCACGGCCTGCGGTGCGAAATGAATCCGCACCGCTTTGCCCGGGTAAAGGTGCAGGGCCTGCAGGCGTTCGGGGTCGAGCTTGACGGTCAGCGCCAGGAGGCCGACGCTGATGGTGGCCACGATCCGGCGGGTGTTTTTTTCCAGGACCAGGCGGGAGACCACTCCGTCGAGGGTGTTGAGCCCCTGGGGCGATGCGGCCCCGGGCGCAGTCAGAGAAACCGCCCGGGTATCCAGCACCCCCACCGCCTGGTCGTCGGGTGGGGGCGGCACCCGGAGCACGCCGCCGCCGGCCAGGGGCTTGTGCCAGAAACCGGACGGCCCGGGCTGCCAGGGGCCGAAGAGCAGATTGTCGGCCCCGCTTTCCAGAATGCGCCCGCGAAACAGATGCAGGCTGTCGTCGCAGATTTCGTAGAGCCACTGCCGGTCATGGCTGGCGATCACCAGGGTGGTGCCCCACTGGTCGCGCGCCCGGATGACGGCCGCCTTGATCAGCTCCGCGCTGGCGGCGTCCACGCTGGCGGTGGGCTCGTCCAGCAGCAGGGCTTCGGGCTGCAGCGCCAGCCGGGCCGCCAGGCTCACCCGCTGCGCCTCGCCGCCCGAGAGCTGATACCATTTGCGGTCCGCAAAGCGTTCGGCTGCCAGCCCCACCAGCGAGAGCGCGGCCGCCACCTGCGGGCGGCAGTCCCGGCTCCGTCCCCTGAGCTTCAAGCCGTAAGCGACGTTGGCATGCACCGAGCGCCGCATGAGGTAGGGCTCCTGGGTCAACAGGGTGACCTGAAAGCGCACGGCATCGGAAAAAGGCGCTGCGGGTCGGTCCTTGAAGCGGATCTCGCCCCGGGTCGGCTTTTCCACGAAGGCCAGCAGTTTGAGCAGGGTGCTTTTGCCGCTGCCGTTGGGGCCCACGAGCCCCAGAATGGACCCCGCCGCCACGCTCAGGCGCTCGATCGCCAGCACCGGCGGACCGCCGTCATAGGCGTGCACGAGGGAGCGGATGGTGTAGAGCGGCGGCTTCACCCTCTTACCTCCTGCGCAGAAAGAAAACCGAGAAATTGACCACGAAGGCGATGGCCATGAGCACCAGGCCCAGCGCGACCCCCATGGCAAACTGCCCCTTGTTGGTCTCCAGGGCGATGGCCGTGGTCATGGTACGGGTCAGCCACTTGATATTGCCGCCCACCATCATCGAAACCCCCACCTCGGTCGTCACCCGGCCGTAGGCGGTCGCCGCTGCGGCCAGGATGCCCAAGCGCCCCTCCCAGAGAATGCTTAAAAGCAGTTGGGTGCGGCTGACGCCCAGGGTGATCAGGGTCGTCCGCAGGTGCCGGTCCATGGCTTCCACCGCCGTGGCGGTGAGAGCCACCACCACGGGCAGGGCCAGAAAGGTCTGTCCGATGGCGATCCCCGGCAGGGTGAACAGCAGCCCCCACTCCCCCAGCGGCCCGCGCTGGGACAGAAAGGCGTAGACCAGCAGCCCGATCAGGACGGTGGGCAGCGCCAGCAGGGTGTCCACCACCAGGCGCACCTGGCGCTTGCCGCGGAAGTCGAAATGGCCGAGGAAAAAGCCCCCCGGCACCCCGAGCGCCAGGCTGGCCGCCATGGAATAGCCGGAAACCCGCACCGTCGCGAAAACGGCCGAATAGGTTTCGCTGTCGCCGGTCAAAAGCAGCTGGATCGCCGTGACAAAGCCGCCGAGCAGAAAATCCATGGCACCTGCCGAAAAAGGGGTGGACGGGGGTAAATCCACCGTCGACGCCCCGAAAACGAACAGGGGCCAAAAGGCCCCCGTTCAGGTGATCAGGTACAAAACCCCGCCCCCGGTTTATTGGGCGTTGGGGGTGAAGAGCTGCTTTTCCAGCAGCTTGAAACCGCCGATCAGCCCCTGGCCCCTTTCACCGGCCATCCAGTCGCTGAACGCGGTCGCCAGCTCCAGCTGGGCCTTGGGACAGCGGGCCGGATTGACCGCTATCACGCTGTACTGGTTCAGCAGCACGGCATCCATCTCCACCAGGATCTTGAGCGGCGGGTTGCCGTTCAGGTTGGCCTCGTACTTGATGTAGCTGCCGCGGTCGGTCATGGTGTAGCCGTTGCGCTCGGCAGCCAGATTGATGGTGGCGAGCATCCCCTGCCCGGTCTGAACGTACCAGGCCTCCTTGTCGGGGATCGGCAGCCCGGCAGCTTGCCACAGCTCGAGTTCTTTTTGGTGGGTGCCCGATTTGTCCCCCCGGCTTACGAAAACCGCCGTTTTGCTTTTGATGGCCGCGAGGGCGACGCCGACACCCTGGCCCCGGATGCCGGCCGGGTCGTCGGCCGGTCCGATGATCACGAAATCGTTGTACATGATCTCTCTGCGGTTGATGCCAAAGCCGGCGGCGACAAACTTTTCCTCGGCATCCGGTGCGTGCACCAGCAGGACGTCGGCGTCACAGTTTTCCCCAAGCTTGAGCGCCTTGCCCGTACCGGTGGCCACCCAGCGCAGCACGATACCGGTGTCCTTCTGAAATTCGGGCGCCAGGTAATCCAAAAGGCCCGTGTCGTCGGTACTCGTGGTGGTGGCCATCATCAGGATTTTCTCCTCCGCCCAGGCCCCCGATCCGCCGATCAGCAGGGCCGCCAACAAAAAAATTACGAATCGTTTCATTTTTCTCCTCCTCGTTAACAGTGGTTGATGCGTCCTGGGGTGTCGCTCCAGGCCGTTGGAAGAGGCCGGTTTATGCCTGCGGCGGGAAAAGCATGGTCCCACTGACAGAGACGTCGTAGCCTTCATAGCGGGCGGCCATGGCCCGAAAGGCTTTCTCGTGCAGCAGCCCCAAAAAAAGCTGGATCCCCTTGTCGAAGAACCGCTCGCGGGTCACCAGGAGGTCGTAGCGCTCCCAGCGCAGGGGGATGAAGTCCAGCCCCAGTTGGGCGGCGATCGGTCGGATGCCGGGCCCCGCATCGGCCTGACCGGTCATCACCGCGAGGCCGACATCCAAGTGACGAAGCACTTCATCCGTGTAACCGGTGATCTTTTCGCCTTGCAGCCCGGCCTTTTGCAGTTCGCGGTCAAAGAGCAGCCGGGTTCCGGTGCCCAGGCGCCGGTTTACGATTTTGATGCCCGCGCCCCCGAGATCGGCGACCGTCCGGATCCCCTTGGGGTTGCCCTTGGGCAGCAGCAGGCCCTGCTCGCGGCGGCAGAAATTGATCACCACCGGCAGCTTGTCCAGCTCCCGGACGGCAAAATCGAAGTTGTATTCCGCCTC
>JAABRJ010000244.1 GCA_011390985.1 Desulfobacteraceae bacterium | reverse complement strand
GTTCACCAGGTGGTGCAGATCGCCTTTGAGCGCCTCCAACGCCTCGTTGGTGTTGACATCGGCGTAGGTGAGGGCGCTAAGATGAAAGATGATCGCTTCGCGCACCCTGGGCGGCACCGTCGCGCGCCCCTCGGTCTCGAGCACCAGGCCGATAGAGAGGCACACAAACCGCGGCGGATCCTGAGTGCCGTCGGTGCGAAGGTTCGCCACAATGGGGTCCAGGTCGACCGTCACGAACTGGCTGTCTGCTCCCGGGTTCTTGATTTTGACGCGCTCCAGCGCCAGCTTGCGGCCGGCATGATTGTCGAGCTGCAGCAGCGCATCGGTCAAGGCCACGATCTCGAAGGAGAGCGGCTGCCCCTTCTCCCATCCGATGGCGATCGGCGTCTCGATGGCGGTCATCATCAGGCGCCCCTCAGGGGTTATCGCCCAGGTGCCGGTTACGGTGCCTTTCTTTTCGATGATCCTGGAGAGGTCGCCTTCGATGCGCACCTGGGAGGTCCAGGTGCCGTTGGCGCGGAAGTTCAGGATGGTGTGGATATTGCGTGTCTGGGCGCGCCACGAGCCCAGCAGGCGCTCGCCCGCAGTGGGTTCGGGTCGGCTGCAGGCCCACAACAGGAGCACCACGACAACAGCCGCGGCCATCCGCCCGCGGGCCGATCGTATGACCGATAGGTTCAATTCAAGCCTTCCGCAGCCTGCAGCCCGTCACGAGTCCCGCTCGCCCGGCTGCTTTTCGGGGTGGCAGTCACAGTGTTTTTCCCCGCAGTGCGGGCAGACGAAGGTCGCCGACGGCACCGGAGGCGCCGGCCGCCTGCGAAGCGAAAACACAACCCAAAAAAAAAGGCTGCCGCCTATCACCAGAATAACCAACAGCTCCAGCATTCCCCCTGTCCTCCACCCCCTGAGCGGATCAGCCGCCGGGGTCTGAAAAAGCCGCAGACGGCGCCGCCCGTTCACACCGCTTTAAGCGGCTGAGAACCCCCCTAAACGGCGGCGCGCACCAGGTCGTAGAGCGCCTCACGAACGGCCGGAAAACGAAACGCGAATCCGGCCTGCAGCAGTTTTTCGGGCACCACCCGCTGACTGGCCAGCAGGGTCTGGCCCAGTTCGCCCAGCACCGTCCGAATCACGAAGCCCGGGGCCGGCATCAGGGCGGGGCGGTTGAGCAGGCGCGCCAGTTCGCGGGCAAACTCGCGGTTGCGCACCGGATTGGGCGCGGTGAAGTTCATCGGCCCGGCGGCGGGCTCGGTTTCCAGCACAAACGCCAGGGCGGCGGTCAGATCCGCAATGTGAATCCAGGGAAACCACTGCGTGCCGTCGCCCAGAGGCCCGCCCAGGTAGGAGCGAAACGCCGGGATCATCTTGGCCAGGGCGCCGCCGTCGGCACCGAGAACGATGCCGAAGCGCGCCACGACCACCCGGCTGCCCCGGTCGGCGGCCGGGAGGGCTTCGGCTTCCCAGTCACGCCCCAGCCGGGCGAGAAAATCACCGCCCGCCGGGGCCGCTTCGGTGAGGATGTCCTCGCCGCAATCGCCGTAATAGCCGACCGCCGATGTGCTCACCAGGGTGGTCGGCCGGCCCGGGGGCAGGGCCGCCACCAGGTTGCGCGTGGTGAGGATGCGGCTGTCATAGATTTCGGTTTTGTTGCGCGCCGTCCAGGGTCGAAAAATGTTTTTGCCGGCCAGGTTGACCACGGCGTCCATATCCCGAAGCGCCTCCTGCCAGGCGCCCGGCCGGGTGGTATCCGCCGCCAGGTAGCTGAAATGGGGGTGCGGGATAAGCGCCGGATGCGGCCGCAGCCCCAGCGCCGTGACGTAATATCCCTTTTCCAGGAGCAGGCGCGACAGGTGCCGGCCGACAAAGCCGAGACCGCCGGTGATCAATACGTTCATGTCAAAGCTCCCTCCATTTCCGGCAGGGCCGGGTCAGCCGATGTTAAAGTTGCCGGACGCGATGTAGGGCGCGTCCTCGACATCGAAGGCATGCAGGATCGGGTGGTTGAGGCGCCGTTTGAGCTCGGCCACAACGGCCCGCTGCTTGTTGAGGCCCCTGGCGAATGCCATCACCGCGCCCATCAGTTCCTTCTGATGGCAGGCCTTGAGGATAATGTGGTGGGCCTCGCAGGCCTCTGCGGTCAAGCGCTTGCCGGTGTACTGCATTTCCTCCAGCAGGTGGCGGGGAATGGCCTTTTTCAGCAGTTCGTTCATCCCGGGTAGAAAGGGAATCCCCAGATCCACCTCGGGCAGACAGAAGAACCCCCGGTCGGAGCGCATGAAACGGAAATCGAAGGCGCAGGCGAGGATCGCGCCACCGGCAAAGGCATGGCCGGTGATGGCCGCCACGGTGATCAGCGGATAGCTGACCAGTCGTTTGAAGAGCATGTTGAGCTGAAGGAAAAAGGCCTTGGCCGCATCGACATCCCCCTTCCGGACAACCGGAACGAGCCACTCCAGGTCGATGCCGTTTGAAAAGATCTTTTCGTGGGCGGAACGGACCACCAGGGTGCGAGCATCGGTGGCTCGCTCGACCGCGTCCAGGACGTCCAGAAATGCGGCCAGGAATTCGGGGTTGAAGCGGTTTTCACCGCTGTTGAGGGTTGCCAGCGCCACCGTTTCATCCAGGACGTAATCGACCATCGCCATCTGTCACCCTCCAAGCCCCGCAAGTTCAAAAAAAATGTAACCCATTGGTTTGAAAATGAAATATAATGAATTCAGCCCTCAGTCAACAGGAAAGCGACAAACGCAAAACGGGCAACCCCCCTTTGCGGAGGGTTGCCCGTCTGCAGTTCTGTCAGGGTGGCATCAGGAGGAGCAGCAGGACCCCGTCGTACCGCAGCTGGAACAGCCGCCGCCGGCACTGAAGTCGACGGCACAGTCGACCTTGAATCCGTACTGCTGAAAATCCACTTTGATGGGTTGCACTTTCTCCATGAAACTCTTGTCGACCACGTAAGTGTGTCCTTGAATTTCAAACACGTCATCGGTGTCTTTAGGCTCATCCAGAGCCATGGCCAGCGAGGGGCCGCCTCAGCCGCCCTCGTTGAGAAAGATCCGAATGGGTGTAACGTCTTTGCCTTTGAAGTACTCGGCGATCTGCTGGGTCGCCGATGGGGTGACCTCGACCATGAAAACCTCCTTGAAAAATTAAGAGTGACCTCGTCCGATTGGGCAAGGAGAAATTAGTCACATCGGCGCGGTTTGTCAATGCAGCAGCGCTCAGAGCCGGGGAAAAGTCGTGCCGATCGGCCCTGGAAGTGGAAGGCTCACCCCACGCCCCGGCGCGCGAGATAGTCCTGGTAGACCGCCAGATTGCCCGGGGAAAAGAGCATGAAGATCACTTTTTCGATACTGCGCTGCCGCTCGACGAAGGCCAGGGTGGTATCCACGGCGATCCGGCAGGCGTCCCGGATGGGGTAGCCGTAAACCCCGCAGCTGATGGCCGGAAAGGCGATCGAATGCAGCCCGTGATCCACAGCCAGTTGCAGACTGCCGTCGTAGCAGCCGGCCAGCAACCGGCTGTCGCGGGGGTGCCCGCGGTAGACCGGCCCGACGGTGTGGATCACGTAGCGCGCCGGCAGGCGGTAGCCGCGGGTCAAACGGGCCTCGCCGGTGGGGCAGCCCCCAAGGGTGCGGCACTCCGCCAGCAGTTCGGGGCCCGCCGCGCGATGGATGGCGCCGTCGACCCCGCCGCCGCCAAGCAAGGTCCGGTTGGCGGCGTTGACGATGGCGTCCACCGCCAACAGGGTGATATCCCCCTGCCGGGCTTCGATTCGGTCGCTGATATCGGGGTACATCTCGGCTTCCTGTGGATGCCAATGCCGGAGCACAGAAAGGTGTTGTGTGAAGCCCAGGGGAATTAGAGCTCATCCTCCAGGTCGAGCTGGAAGCGCACCGGTCCGCGGCATTTTTGGGTGCTGCAATGGTTTATGCGGCAGGCTTGGCTTGCCCCCCGGGAGCACAGCAGGTTGGGCGAGGCCTTGCCGTCATGGGTGACACAGTCGATCGGAAGGGACCAGGAGGTGGCAATCGCGCCGTGGCCTTTGGGAAAAACGG
>JAABRJ010000243.1 GCA_011390985.1 Desulfobacteraceae bacterium | reverse complement strand
CCGCCGAGGGAATCTTCCACTCGCGCCTCGCGCTGCGGGCGGACCATCGCCAGCAGGACGGGTTTGTCCACGCCGGGGTGCTGGCCACCATGGCCGACCACACCGCCGGCTACGCGGCCTTCACCACCGTCGGGCCGGACGAGCGGATCCTGACGATCGAATTCAAGATCAACTTCCTCAAACCGGCCGTCGGTCAGGCGCTTGCCTGCCGCGCGCAGGTGATCCAGCGCGGCCGGACCCTGATCGTGTCGGAGGCGGAGGTTTTCGCCGTCCGCGACGATCAGGAAAAACGGGTCGCCAAGGCCACCTTCACCATGATCCCGGTGGCAGCCGCGCGTCTTCAGCCGCGGTGAAGACCGCCCGGCGCGTGCGCCAAAAACAAAAACCTGCCGGGCATCCGACAGGTTTCTTTTTTGGTGGTGGAGATGAGGGGGATCGAACCCCTGACCTCGGCATTGCGAACGCCGCGCTCTCCCAGCTGAGCTACATCCCCAGGATCAAACCGGGCGCACCATAGCAGGTTTGCACCCGGTGGTCAAATCAAAAAATGCTTGAACCGGCCGGGATCAAATGATCAGGAAAACACCCCCCGCAACCGCCAAACCGCATCCCAGACTGGAGGAGATGATGACCAACAGGGTTATCCTGCAAGACGCTTTCAAGACCTTTACCCTGGATCAGGACAAAGTGCTGGCCCCCGAGGAGACCGTCAGGCGCTTCCGGGAGCGGCTCAAACAGGTCGACCTGGACATCCTGGCCGCCACCGAGCGCATCGACACCGGCCGGCTGCGGATTCCCGTCTATTTCAGCCGCTGCGGCAAAGACGCGGCCGCCGTGATCGGGACCCAAAAGCAGATGGGCAAGGGCGCCACCCCGGCCCAGGCCGAGGCCAGCGCGGTCATGGAGCTCGCCGAGCGCTTCAGTTTCTTCAGCTTCTGCGCCCAGGAGCGCCATTTCATCCACGACGCCGGCCGCAATCTGCCGGACAAAACTTTGGGCTTTGACCTGATCGCCCGCTCGGTGCACGACGACTCCGCCGACGCGGCCGTTGCCCGCGAGATCTTCGAATCCCTGCCCATGCGCTGGGCTTGGGGCTACAGCCTGACCCGCCAGGAAGCGGTGCTGATCCCCTTCGACTGGTTTTTCGCGATCAACGAGTTCAACGGCCCCTCGGCCGGCAACTGCGTCGAGGAAGCCATTTCCCAGGGCATCTGCGAGGTGGTCGAGCGCCACGTGTCCTCGCTGGTCAGCCGCCGGCGCCTCTCCCCGCCGGCGATCCGGGCAGATTCCGCGAGCGACCCGCTGGTCCGCGAGATGCTTGCCAAATTCCACGCCGCCGGGGTGCGCCTGTATCTGTCGGACTTCACCCTGGAGATGGGCATCCCGACGGTCGGCGTGCTGGCCTACGACCCGGCCACGCACCCGGCCCAAAGCGAGATCGTCTGGACCGCCGGGACCACCCCCGACCCCCAGAAGGCGCTCAGCCGGGCCCTGACCGAGGTGGCCCAGCTGGCCGGGGATTTCAACACGGGCGCCAACTACGTGGCCAGCGGGCTGCCGAAATTTTCCGAGATCGCGGCGGCGCGCTTCGTGACCCACCCCGGCCGGGAGGTGGACATCCAGCAGCTTCCCAACCTCTCCGACGACAACATCCGGGTGGAGGTCGAAAACTGCGTCGCCGCCCTGGCTACACGCGGGATGGAGGTCCTGGTGATCGACACGACCCACCCGCTTTTGGGCATCCCGAGCTTTTACACCATCATCCCCGGGGCCCACTTCCGGGAGCGCGCCGAGGGCACCAGCGTGGGCATGTTCGCGGCCAAGCTGCTCACCGAGAAGCTTCCCCCCCGCCAGGCGATCGCCGCCCTGGAGGCCTTCGACCGCAGGCTGCCCGGCAAATACTACCTGCACTTTTACCTCGGCAGCTGCCACCTGGCCGTGGACGACCCCCAAGGCGCCCTGCCCTATTTCCAGAAAGCGCTCGACCTCGGCCCCCCGCCCGAGGAGGTGGCCAGCATCTACTCCTACCTGGGGGTCTGCCTGAAGGATCTCGGCCGCTACCGCGAGGCGCTGCGGGTGCTGGAAGAGGGAGAACGGATCGACCCCGAGCGCACCGACATCTTCAACCTCAAGGGCTTCTGCCATTTCATGTTGAAGGAGCACCGCGAGGCGATCCGCAACTTCGAGCGCGTCCTGGCGCTCAACCCCGGCTCGGCCATCGACTACGCCAATATCGGCTCCAACTACCGCGAGCTGGGGGAGATCGATCAGGCCATCCGCCACTACGAGATCGCGCTCTCCCTGGACCCCACGATCGGCTTTGCGCGCGACAACCTGGCGCGCCTCAAAGCGGCCGGCTGACCGGCGGGGCGCCCGCTTCAGGCGGCGGCCGCAAGCGCTTCACGCAGGCGCGCGATGCGGCCGGTGAGATCCGAGGCCGCCGCCGCCAGCGCCCCCAGGCGCTCCAGGGCGGTCTCCTTGTCGCTCTGTTTGCTGCCGATCAGCTCGGCCAGTTGGGCCACATCGGCCGTGTAGGCCTGGAACTGGTCCATCAGGAGGGTGTAAAGGTCGCCGGCCTGGGCGTCGACGAGCTTGAAGATGTACTGGTATTTGAGATTTTCGCGGTAGTCTGTGAAGTGAAAGCGGATCACCGCTTCGGTTTCGCGCTTGAGCCGCAGCAGACCGTCTGCGAGCGCCTGGATCTGCTCGTGGCCTTCGCGGCGCAGGGGCCTTTTCAGCAGCCGCCGGACCAGGCGGATCACCCGGTAAAGCCCCAGGCGCATCGTGGCCTCGGTCTTGAGTTTGGCGCTGTAGCGGATGCCCACCACTGCGGGCGGCAGGCTCAGCCCGGAGACCTTCTTGACGGCGTCCATGGCGGTCAGCTCGATCTTCTTGCGGGCGGCCAGATCCAGTTGAATTCCGAAGCCGCCCATGGCCTGGCTGTATTCCCGGAGGGCGTCCTGGACCATGACCTCATAGGGGCCGGAGACCGATTCCAGGGTGCGGTGGATCTTGACCTCCAGCTCGCGCACAAACCGGATGATCTCGGGGTTGACCGCCTCGGCCATGTAGCCGTCCAGCGACTGCTTGAATTCCTGGAAGACCGTGTAGAGCACCGGATTGAAGCCCGTCTTTTTGAGGGTCTCCAAATAGCGCCCGGTATCGCCCAGTTCGTATTTGCGGATGTACCCGACGATCCCCTTGACCACCGGCCCGGAGCCCACATCCAGGAGACGATCCACGTCGTTTCGCAGCTCGGCCTTGATCTTTTGCACCGCCCCGTCCAGGGTGCTCCGGATCAGACCGGCCACGCGGTCCATCTGCTCACGGTTGAGGCCGATTTTTTCGATGACTTCGGCGGCGCTCTGGGCGTCGCGGCCCAGGAGGTCGCGGTTGAGTTCGATCCGGTTTTTCAGCCCCGCAGCCACCATCGCCAGCCGCTCCAGTTCGTTTTGAAGCAGCAGGCTGTAGCGCTGGCGCGAGAACTTGTCCTGGATGTGGCGCATGAAGGCGGCCGTCTGGGCGTCGGAGGGGCCGGTAAAGGCGGTCTCGGCCTGCCACTGCGCCAGCCGCAGGCGGTCTTTTTCGGGCAGCCCCGCGGCCTGGGCCTTGAGGAGGTTGTAAAGGGCCGAAAAGGTGAACACCTCGGGGTCGGGCTTGAGCAGCGCCAGCTCCTCCCGGGTCTTGCGGACCAGGCTCTCGAGGTTTTCCGGGGTGTCGTGCTCGTTGAAGTCGCAGTTGACCACGAACACGATGTTCTCCAGAATCCCCATCCGGCGGATGATCGAGAGAAACTTGATGTCCGCCTGCCGCAGGCCAGGTAGTCCTGGATCATGGCCAGGTGCAGGGGGTTGGGGGCGTCGCTGCCCTGGCAGTCGGCGAACTCGACGGCCTCGTCGAATCCCCGGGTGGCGATCTCCAGCTGCACGTCGCTGAGGTAGCCGGCCAGAGCCTCGTCGCCGACGAAATCGCGGTGGGCGGCGAAGCGCTCGCCTTCAAACTCCCGGGTGACGGTTTCCGCCCCCATGATGTCCGCCACCCGCTCGTAGCCCTTGAGGTAGCTGGAG
>JAABRJ010000242.1 GCA_011390985.1 Desulfobacteraceae bacterium | reverse complement strand
CACTGAAAATCACCTGCCGCGGGTCACTCTCGGTCTGATCGGTCTTTCAATCCAAAAACTTTTGGGATTCCCGCCGGCAAGGGGGGACTGAAAGGCAAACGGACCGCTGAGACAGATCACCGCGCTGTCGTAGGCCCCGTTTCGATCAACCCGATCCCAGGCTCTCTCACAGCAGCGAGGTGCGGCGCCGCTGGCGTTTCAGGACGGCGCCGATGATCATCCCCAAAAGCAGGACGCCCGCGCCGCTCAGAAACCACCGGACGCGATCGTTGAACCGCAGTTTGGATAGTTCCGCCTCGAACTGCTCCGCCAGCCCGGTTTGCTTGGCCAATTCGGCGGACGTTTTTTCAAAACGGGTTTTGAGGTTGATGAAGCCGGCGGCGTCCTTTTTGAGGGCCTCGTAGGCGGTGTTGAGTTTTTCAATGGTGGTTTGGCTTTCGCTCAACGAAGCGCTGAGGCGGCTGTTTTCCGCGGTCAACTGGGTGTTTTCCGCGGTCAGGGTTTCGATCTTTTGCCTGATGCCGTCATACTCTTTCTGCAGGCTGGCCAAACGAACGCGGTTGGGCGCCTGAGCGGTCAGAAAGCGGCTGAGGACCCACCCTTCCTTGCCGTCCGGGGTGCGCACCCGGCTCCAATCGGGCCCCTCTTCGAGGGTTTCCAGGGCGTGATCCGAGCGCAGCATGGCGATGATCTTGTGCCCGGTGGTGGGGCCGGTCCGGAGGGTAATTTCCATTACGTCGCTGACATACTTGGTAGCGGCCCAGGCGGGCGAAAAAAGCACGGCCAGGCAGAGCCCGGCAAACAGAATACGTTTCATTGGCGGCAACTCCCGGATGAATGGCTTGGGGTTCGAGATCGCTGGCGGTCTTCACCGGCATCGGCAAAATGCTGGCCTTCGGGGCCCGGCGCGCCCGCCCGAAACAGCGCAATTTGAGTTTAAAAAAACGATTCTGTCAATAATTTCTTTAAAAAAAAACGGCCCTGTGGTAAATTAAAAAAATAAAATATCGCTGAATTTTCTTTGACTTAAACACCTTAAGAACCGTCGCCGACCCCTGTCAGGAAGTGGATGGAGTGCATGATTGCTCTTGACCTAGAGTGTGCCCACGGGCACTGTTTTGAGGGCTGGTTTGAAGATTTGAGCGCCTTCGAAACCCAGCAAAAAAAAGCGTTGATCGCCTGTCCGTTCTGCAACACGACCGCTGTTGGCCGGATTCCTTCCACTTTTGCCATCAAGGCGTCCTCATCCTCGAATCGCCCGCCGCGCGTCCAACTCGCCCTTGACGCCCGCCGCGTTCACCGTAAAGTAATCGATTTTATAAATAAAAATTTTGACGATGTCGGGGCGGATTTCAGCAAGGAAGCCCTCAAAATCCACTACGGCGCCGTCGAGCCACGCAACATCCGGGGCGTCAGCTCCGGGGAAGAAGAAAAAACGCTTGAAAAAGAGGGCGTCTCGTTTTTCAAAATCCCCCTGCCCGAACCGTCGCCCGAAACCGACAACTGAGCTGAAATCACGCCGCCAGTCTCTCGGCCAGGCGCGAAAGGCGTTTTCGAGGGGTGTCATTCTTGACGGCCATCGCCAGCGCCTGGGGGGTGCCGATCAAAACCACCAGGGTTTTGGCCCGTGTCAGAGCCGTGTAGATGAGATTTCGCTGCAGCAGCGGGTAATGCTGGGTCATGACGGGCACCACCACCGCCGGGTATTCGGACCCCTGCGATTTGTGGACCGAGATGGCGTAGGCCAGCGACAGGTCCTCCAACTCGTTCCAGTCGTAGGCGACGCTTCGGCCGTAAAACTCAACCGATAGTCGGGAACCGTTACCTTCGGCACTGAGGATGGTGCCGATGTCACCGTTGAAGACCTCCTTCTGATAATCGTTGCGCAGGTGCATGACCTTGTCGCCGGGCCGCAGGCGGGCGTGACCCCCTTTTTGGATCGGGGCCGGCGGATTCAGCGCCCGTTGCAGCATCTGGTTGAGGTGCAGGGTCCCGACTTCGCCGCGGTGCATGGGGGTCAGCACCTGGATGTCGCGAATCGGGTCGAGGCCATAGCGCGCCGGGAGGATATCGCGGCACAGGGTCACGATGGTATCGACCGCCCGCGCCGGCCGACTTTCCGCCACAAAGCAGAATTGAGCCGGCGCAATCGGGCTTTCCGCCGGAACCATTTCCGGCATGCGGCCGTTTCGGATGCGGTGGGCGGCGATCACGATCGGGCTTTCTTCGGCCTGGCGGAAAATGGTGTTGAGGGCGTGGACAGGCAGGCGCTGCGAGCGGATCAGGTCGCTCAGGACGCTGCCCGGGCCCACCGAGGGGAGCTGAAAAACGTCCCCCACCAGGATCAGGGCGGCGTTCATGGGGACCGCTTTGACCAGCTGATGCATCAGCACCAAGTCCACCATGGAGGCCTCGTCAACGATCAGCGCGTCGGTTTCCAGCGGATCGTCCTGATCGCGTTCGAAGGCCTGCGCGCTGAAATTATACCCCAGCAGTTTATGAATCGTGGCGGTCGGCCGGCCGGTGACCTCCCCCAGCCGCCGGGCGGCCCGCCCGGTGGGCGCGGCCAGCAGGATCTGTTTGCCGAGCGCTTCCATGACGGCCGTCAGGGAGCGGATCAGGGTCGTCTTGCCGGTTCCCGGGCCGCCCGTGATGATGGCGATGCGCTGGGCGAGGACAGCGGTCAGAACCCGGGTCTGCTCGTCGGAAAGTTTGATGGCCAGTTTTTTGAGGACCTCGGCCGTCACCCGTTCGGGGTCCAGGCGCAGCGGCGGCGGGGGCAGACTTAAACGGGCGTTGAGGCGCCGCGCCAGACCGGTTTCGGCGGCGTGCAGATGGTGCAGGTAAACCGGGCACTGCTCCCCGGCCGCTTTTTCGATCACCACCGCTTTTTGCGCCGCCAGGTCCGCCAACGCATCGGCCGCGGCTTCGGGCGGGATGTCGAACAGCGCCTGGCAGCGCTCCAAAAGCTGGGCCTGCGGCATCAACAGATGCCCGGCGCTGGTCTGTTGTTCCAGCAGGTGGCGGATGCAGGCCTGGATCCGTTCGGGAGCATTCGGCGGCTGGCCGAAGTTTTGGGAAATCGTGTCGGCCATCAGAAAGCCGATGCCGGGAAGCTCGCGGGCCACCCTGAAAGGGGTGTCCCGCAGGATCGGCAGGGCATCGGCGCCGTAGGTCTGGAGCAGCCTGCCGGCATACGAGAGCTTCAGCCCGTTTTCCTGCAGAAACTGCATCAGGGCGCGGGCGGCGTGGTGCGCCTGCCAGGTATCGGCAATTTTTCGGGCGGTTTTGGGGCCGATGCCTTCGACCTCGCAAAGCCGCTCGGGGGCCTTTTCGATCACCTCCAGGGTGTGGGCCTGGAAATAGGCCACCAGGCGCCGGGCGGTCCTGGGGCCGATGCCTGTGACCAGGCCGGATTCGAGGTAGTGGCGGATGCCGGCCACCGAGGCCGGCAGGATGACTTCAAAGGCCAGGATCCTGAACTGCTGGCCAAAACGGGGATGGGTTTCCCATTGGCCTTTCAGGCGCAGGGCCTGACCGGGGCTGACGCCAGGCAGATAGCCGACCACCGTGATCGGGCGCGGCTGCCGGTCGGCCTGAACCCTGGCCACGGTGTAGTGGTTTTCCGGGTTGTGGTAGGTGATCCGCTCGAGGTGGCCGTCAAGGGTTGTCGCCTCAGGCGGCGCAAAGGGGGTCATGGGCAATGATCCAATCGACGGCCGCGAAAAGATCGGCGGTCACATGGTCCGGCCGGTCCAGCCGGCCGGATAAAGCCTTTTCGGCTTGCGCGCCGTTTCCGGTGCGGACCAGGATCGCCAGGCGAACCCCGGCCGCGCGGGCTGCGGCGATGTCTGTGGGGTTGTCGCCGACCATGACGGCCCTCGAGAGGTCGATCGCGTGGCGCTCGCGCGCCGCCCAAATCAGCCCGGGGCGGGGCTTGCGGCAGGCGCAGGCTTGATCCGGGTGGTGGGGGCAGAAAAAAATATCCCGGATCTCCCCGCCGGCCGCCCGGACCGCGGCGCACATGCGGGCGTGCAGGTCGATGAGGGTCGCCAGCGTCATTATCCCGCG
>JAABRJ010000241.1 GCA_011390985.1 Desulfobacteraceae bacterium | reverse complement strand
CCTCTGGATTTCCCGTCTGGCCGCGGTGCGCCAGCTGGTTGACCTGCTGCTGGAGCGTGTTCAGGCGGTTCATGATATCAGGCCAGGGCCTCGGGCACGGTCATGCCGTTGAGGGACATCCTTGAACCAGTGCTGGGTGCTGGTACAGATCTTGACCAGCATGAGCATCACGGGCACCTCGATCAGCACCCCCACCACCGTGGCCAGGGCCGCGCCGGAAGATAGCCCGAACAGCATGGTCGCCGTGGCGATGGCCACCTCGAAGTGGTTCGATGCACCGATCATGGCGGCC
>JAABRJ010000240.1 GCA_011390985.1 Desulfobacteraceae bacterium | reverse complement strand
AGCTTCAGCTTCCAGGCCAACCAGTAACCAAGGGCGAAAATCAGCATGGTCTGGATGAAGAGCGGAATGGCGATCCAGAGGATCGTCAGGGGGTTTGCGACGATCGTCTCGCCCTTGAAGGAAAAGAGCAGCACCAGCGTCACCAACAGGGCGATAATCGTGATCGGCGTCAGCACATGCAGGAACTTTTGCCTGAACCAGACTTCCCCCTTGGCGGCGATGACCCACCGGCGCGACAGGTAGCCGGCCAACAGGGGCAAGGCCACGTAGATCAGAATGGAGAGCAGCAGGGCCTGCCAGGGCACGGGCAGCTTTCCGACGCCCAGCAAAAAACCTCCCAGAACGCCGTAAAGCACCAGCATGGTCAAAGAATTGATGGCCACCATCACCAGGGTCAAGCCGTCATTGCCGCGGGCCAGGAAACCCCACACCAGCACCATGGCGGTACAGGGCGCGATCCCCAGCAGGATGCAGCCCGCAAGATAGCTGCGCCACAGCGGGATCTGCAGCATCTTGACACCATCCACCAGCACCACCGTGCCGGCGCCGTGGCTGGCGCCCATCGGCAGGTCCAGACCAAAGGGCATTTTGACGTAATCGACGGCATCGGGCCCGATGAACCCGTAAAACAGGGTCCCTAGAAAAAAAAGGGCGATCCCGTACATGGTAAACGGCTTGATGCACCAGTTGACGAAGAGGGTCAAAAAGACCGGCTTGCCGCTTTTGCCGGCTTTGATGACGGTGCCGAAATCAATTTTAACCATGATGGGGTACATCATGAAAAACAGGCAAACCGCGATGGGGATGGACACCACCGGGGCGTCATTGACATAGATAGCCAGTCCGTCCAGGGAGCGCGCCAGACCGGGGACCACCTTGCCCAGGGCGATACCGGCGAGGATGCAAAGCAGCACCCAGAGTGTCAGGTAACGCTCGAACACGCTGGTCATTTTACGGTCATGGGTCGAACTCGCATTCGCACTCATGCTGGTGTTCACTCCTTGGTTTTAGACCGCGTTTGGGCCATCGGAAAGCACCACCTCATTCAGTTTACATGCACCACCCTGCCGTTGCCGCGTTTGCTGACTGCACAGCACGCCGGGGTCGGTTTCCTTGATTTGCGCCAGGCGCTGGCGATCTTGCCGAATCCGTGGCAAGGTGCGAATGGTCGTTATGAGCCAGTCCAGGGCTTGTTCAACCGCTTGCGGTGCGCCGGCCGACGCCAACCGATAGTGCATCCAGCGCCCCTGCTTGCGCGCCTCGATCAATCGGGCCGCACGCAGAATCGACAGATGCTTGGACACGGTGGAGGGCGCCAGTGCGACCAGTTCGATGAGCTGGCAGACGCAGAGCTCGCCTTCCTCCAGCGCCGCCAGCAGCCGGATGCGGGTTTCGTCGGATAGGGCCTTGGTGACGGCCATGAGCTCGAACATAGTCAACGCCTTCAGTTCGTTTTGTTCGTCAAAGTCGCGACTTGGGGGCAAATGACTGACATCCTTTATTATTCGCCAAATAACGAATTATTGATGGTTAATAAGGGATACGCTTCCGGTTGTCAACCGGAATTTGGCACCCCCTGGCAGGACGATATACGCCCCGATCGTGGCCAAGTTGCCCGATGGTCAGTCAGATGAGACTGGCGCCGCCGGGT
>JAABRJ010000239.1 GCA_011390985.1 Desulfobacteraceae bacterium | reverse complement strand
GCTGTCGATCTCGTTGCCGAAAAGCACCCGCTCCGAGGAGTCGATGGCTCCGGGCCAACTCTTCCCTTTTGGTCACCGGATCATGCCGGTGACGTAAACGGGGATGGTGGGCCGAAGCGCGCTGTCGGTATGAACATACAGGATGTCGGCGTAGCGACCCTTTTCCGCCTTCGTGTTTTCAACCCGGAGAATGCACACTCTTTTGGCGTCGGTGCAGCGCTGGGTGATTTCAAAGCGGATGAACTCGCCGCTTTCAGCCGTTATTTTCTTGATGGTAAACGGAAAATTCTTCCGGGGCGTAATCTGCACCTCCGCAAACAACGGGGTTCCCGCCGACCCTCCCAGAAAAACACGCTCGGGTCGGATTTCGGCGAATTTTTCCACCGTCCCGCTGACGGCCAGGTCGAGCCGCGGCCGGTTGGGGTCATTGGTTTCGATATGCACTCTCTCCCGAATTCTTCTGCCGCCGAAGCCCTCGGTGCTGACCGTAACCTCAATTCGCCCCTCCTGCCCGGGAGGGATCTGGCGCGTGCTGGACGCAGCCGTGCAGCCTCAACCGGACTGGATATTCAGGATCTTCAGTTCTTCATCGCCGCGGTTGTGGACCACGAATTCATGCACCACCGGGGTGCCCTCCAGCACCGGTTGAAATTGAAAGACATCTTCCTTCAGCACGGCCTCCGGCCCTGCTGAAGATTGACCGACCGCGCACCAAAGAGGTGCCAGTAAAACGCCCAACGCAATCAAACGGGTTATGTTTTTTTTTAACATGCATGCTCCTTTTTTATGTAGTTGCGACCGGTTTGACAAAAAAGACATAAACCGCCAGGTAGAGCGCTGCAGCCAAAAAACTCAGGTCACGGGCCACGGTCCACAGATCGGCCGGCCCTGCGCTGGCCTCGGTTGAAAAACAGCCGCAGCCCACATCGAGCCCGCGAAGTTGGTTGAAGACCAGTGCGGCGAGAAATAGCGTCAGAAGGCCGCTGCTGATCACCGTCGCTCCCGGCAGCCAAACCCCGCCCACCAGGCACAGCCCTAAGAGCAGTTCCAACCAGGGCAGCACCAGCGCCGTCAGGTTGACCAGCCCGTCGGGCAGGACCTGGTAGTTGTAGATGGCCTGGGCAAAGGCCTGGGGGTGCAGAATTTTGTCGTAGCTGGCGTACAGGAAAACAGCCCCCAGCAGCAGGCGGAGGGCATGGAAAACTAGCGACTGAACCCGCCGGGGGGCGGCCGCGGCAAGGGCCGGATCAACGGCGGAGGATGCCCGCGGCGCGCACACGCCGCTGCCATTGCAGGCCATTTCACACAGCAGGGTCCCCTGACCGCAGTCTGCGGTTTCAAACTGCAGTACCGGGTGATCGATGCGGAACCGGTGCAGCAGTTCATGCCTGATTTGCCCGGCCAACTGTTCGGTGCCGCTGAGCGGCTGATCGGGCACCACCACGTGGCAGGAAAAGGCGGTGCTGCTCGAGGAAACCCGCCAGGCATGCAGGTAGTGCACGCCGGAAACCCCGGGCAGGTTGGCCAAATGTGCGCCGACCCTCTCGAGATCGATGTCGAAAGGTGTCGCGTTCATCAGCACCGCCGTGGATTCCCTGAGCAATGCCCACCCGTTTTTCAGGATAAAAACGACGATGAAGACCGACAGCAGCGGGTCGAGCCAGTACCACGGGTAAAAGAGCAACAGGATGCCGTTGACCAGGACCGCCACGGAGGTCAGAAGGTCGCCCAGCATGTGCAGAAAGGCCCCGCGCACATTCAGGCTGTGGGCCGCGTCGCGGTGCAGCAGCCAGGCCGAAAGGCCGTTCCCGACCACCCCCACGCCGGCGAGGATGATCACAATAAAGCCATCGACCGCCTGGGGATGGAAAAAACGCTCCACGGCATGGAACAGAATCACCCCCGAGGCCGCGGCGAGCAGCAGCACATTGATCAGCGCGGCCATGATTTCCGCCCGCCGGTAGCCGAAGGTGTTGAACACCGTGGCGCCCCTGCGGCCGATGCGAAAGGCGATGTAGGAGATCAAGAGGGCCGTGAAGTCGCTGAAATTGTGGACGGCATCCGAGATCAGGGCCACGGAGTTGGCCAGCAGG
>JAABRJ010000238.1 GCA_011390985.1 Desulfobacteraceae bacterium | reverse complement strand
AGCGGCGGCGGCCGCCCCGGCCGGTTAGTATACCTTGCGGCTGGAAAAGCCTTTGCCCAGGACGTTGAAGGTGTTTTCGGTGATCATAAAGGCCTCGGCATCCAGGGTGAAGACCGCTTCTTCCAGCCGTTTGACCTCGTAGTTGTTGACCACCGTCATGATGATTTTCTTGGCCAGGCCGGTGTAGGTGCCCTGGCCGTGAAGAAAGGTCGCACCGCGGTTGAATTTTTGGTTGATCACGGCGGCGATGGAATCGGCCTGCTCGGAGATGATCAGCACCATTTTGCGCTGGTTGAAAATGCTGAGGCAGTAATCCAGCACCTGGGAGAGCACGAAGCTCATCGCCAGGGAGTAGAGCACCAGATCCACCTGCAGCAGCCCGAAACTGAAGCTGAACAGGACCACGTTGAAAAAAAAGTAGTAGCTCCCGATGCGCAGGTTGAACTTCTGGTTCAGGATGACGCCGATGATGTCGTTGCCGCCCGCCGAGCCCATCGACCGCAGGATGACGCCACAGCCGGCGCCCATGATGGCCCCGCCGGAGAGAACCGCCAGGAAAGGGTCGTGAACCGGGATGGTGAAGGTGATCAGGTCCATGCCGGCGGTCGACACCGCCATCCCGAACAGGCTGTAAAGAAAGAAGCGCCGGCTGACAAACTTCCACCCCACCAGAAAAATCGGCACGTTGACAATCAGATACCATACGCCGATCGTCAACCGATCCGTCAGGTAATACAGCAGCAGGGCAACACCCGAAATCCCGCCGGTAATGAACCCGTGGGGCAAGGTGATGGCCTTGAAACCGACGGCGAACAGCAGGGAGCCTGCCGTCAGCAAAAAGAGGTTCCATGGAACCGAGTAAACGAACTGATGCCGGTTAAACCGCATTTTAAGTTCCCTCAAACCCAGCGCCGATTTGCCCGAAGAGCCGGGCAGCGCCTTCAGTTAAGTGGTCTGGGTGGCCCGGGGTCTGGCGACTTGAAACCGCTCGACGCCCCCATCAGGGGCGCAGCATCAGGGGAAAGGGGTCCCCGTTGATCAGGAGCGCCAACCGGTTGCCGGCGCCCCGCACGAGCTCCACGGTATCGCTGCGGCCGCCGGCGAGCGCCGCGTGGGCGGCCCGCAGTTTCGGGAAATCCAGGGTTTCGAGCGCGATGCGCAAGGTTTCGACCGTCGCCGCGAGCGCGTCGGCGCTCGCGGCGGAGCGCAGGCAGGCCGCCAGGCTGCGCTCGTACTGGCGCTTAATTTCGGTCTGGATGCAGCGCCGGGCAAGATCCAACCGGATGGGTTCGAAAGGTGGGACGATGGCGTGGGGGTCGTTCACAGCAAGGCCTGCCTTGTCCTGATCGCGCGCCGGTTACCGCCGGTTTGAGGCCTCCGGCGGTTTTCGCGTTGGATGGTAAAGGGTGTTCCCGGGCGCAGCCCGCCACCCCTTTTTACATGAGAATCGCCCATGCGTCACCGTGTATCACTGACGGCCGCCCCGCAGGAGGCTGCCGCCCAAAGCCTGTACATCCCCATCGCCGCCCGCAAGCTGGGGATTCCGCCCGGTGAGATCACCGCCGCCCGGATAACCCGCAAATCCATCGATGCCCGCTCCCGACGCATCCGGGTGAACCTCGAACTGGAGGTCTCCACCGACCCCGCCGGGTTCTCTCCGGCACCCTTGCCGCTGCACTACCGCAGCGTCCACAACCAACCGCCGGTGCTCGTCGTCGGGGCCGGCCCAGCGGGGCTTTTTGCGGCGCTGCGACTAGTGGAGCTAGGATGTCGGCCGATCGTCATCGAGCGCGGCCGTGAGGTGCGAACCCGCCGCAAGGACATCGCCCGCCTGCTGCGGCAGCACACGCTGGACCCCGACTCCAATTACGGCTTCGGGGAGGGCGGGGCCGGGGCTTTCTCAGACGGCAAGCTCTACACCCGCTCGCGCAAACGGGGGGATGTGCAGCGGATCCTGGCTATTCTGCACCACCACGGCGCGGCGGCGGAGATCCTCTTCGAAACCCAGCCGCACATCGGCACCAACAAGCTGCCCGGCATCATCCGCAACATCCGGGCGACCCTCCTGGAGGCCGGCGGCGAGATCCACTTCGAGACCCCGCTGACGGAATTTATCATCAACGCCGGAATAATCCAGGGTGTCAGGACCCGCGGGGGCGCGACCTTCAAGGCGGCCGCGACCATCCTGGCCACCGGGCATTCGGCCCGCGATATCTACCAGGGCCTGCAGCGTGACGGCATTGCGATCGAGCCCAAACCGTTTGCGATGGGCGTCCGGGTGGAGCACCCCCAGAGGCTGATCGACCGCATCCAGTACCATGGACAGCCGCGCGGGCCTTATCTTCCCGCGGCCGCCTACCGCCTGGTAACGCAAGTCGACGGCCGCGGCGTCTATTCCTTCTGCATGTGCCCGGGCGGTTTCATCGTTCCGGCCGCAACCGGCCCCGGGGAGGTGGTGGTCAACGGCATGTCGCCCGCCAAACGCAACTCGCCCTTCGCCAACGCCGGGGTGGTGGTCGAAATCCGGCTGGCGGACATCCCCCCCATGGACGCGGCCCCTGCCCTGGCGGGCCTGGCCTACCAGGCGGGGCTGGAAAGGGAGGCCTTCAACCACGGCGGCCGGCACGGGCAGACCGCGCCCGCCCAATGCCTGAGGGATTTCGTGGCCGGCCGGTTGTCGGCCGACCTGCCGGCCACCTCCTACCTGCCGGGGGTGGTCTCCTCCCCGCTGCACGCCTGGCTTCCGGCCGCAATCGTCGCCCGCCTCCAGCAAGGATTCAGGGTTTTCGGAAAGCAGCTCAAGGGGTTTATGTCCGGGGAGGCCGTCGTGCTGGCGGTGGAATCCCGAACCTCCTCCCCGGTCAGGATTCCGCGCCACCCGGAAAGCTTGCAGCATCAGCAGGTCCAGGGGCTATACCCCTGCGGTGAGGGGGCGGGCTATGCCGGTGGGATCGTCTCATCGGCGATTGACGGCGAACGCTGTGCCGAAAAAGCGGCGGCGGTGTTCGGCAAAACGTCCCCCTGAAGCGGCGTCATGCAGCGCAGGAGGCTGCGGAATCCATGCCTCAGGGGCGGAACACAGGTTAAACACGGAACCGGTGCAACGTGGGTTTCAGAAGAAAGCCGCCATGACCGTCATGAGCGACAGTCCAAGCTCTGCCTTGGCACGTCAGCGCCGATTGATCTACTGAGGGATGACGGCGTAAACGCCCCTCTCGAGCCGCTGGATTTTCTTGATTTTGCTCAGGCGGAAGACGATATTCCGCAGCTTTTTGTCCGGATAGAGGGTCTTGGTCCGGATGTCGGCAAAGCTGATGCCGTCGGGTGCCGAGGCAATAATCTCCAGCACCCGATCGGACGCTGTCAAGGGCGCATCGCCGCTGCCGAGGGCCAGGCTCTGACCGACTTTGGCGCGGCGCACAGCAAGGACCGACCCCTGGATCAGGCCCTCGAGTTGATCGAGTTTGGCATTGAGTTTATCGATGTCCTTCTTGGTCGGAATCTGGTAGTGCTGCAGGGCAAACTTCACCACCGCATTGAAACTGACCGGCTTCGCTCTCTTGGCAGCCATGGCAACCTCCTGGATTGGGGGTGATCGGGATCGACGGCAACCCGCGAGGCGTGGGGCCTCGCTAAAAATTTGACTACGGCTTGAACTGATCTCTTGATGCGACCAACCCGTTGCATCCACCGGACTCTATTCCGGTAGGCAGCAGGCAATGCGCCTCGCAGGCCAACCCAAATCCGACACCGTCTGTGGCGTTATTTTCTGCCGCGTTTCACCATAAGATAGTCAAAAATGAAAATATGAGTGAATGAGAAAAAGTCAAGCGGCGGCGTCCTGATCTGTGCGCGCGTTTTGGGTTTTACTTTTGCCGCAGAATCGATTAGGATTTTTTTCGACGTGAAATTGCTGTTTTCACGCCGCTGCAATCCAACAAGCGTATTTGCCTGTATTCGAGCGAACCGATGCAATTGACATCCGAAGCGATCCTGTCCCCTTGGGAGCCGGGGGTTTTCAGCCTGGGCGTCTTTGCGTTCATCGTTGTGGCCATCATCGGTGTGCTCCTTTTTCTGACC
>JAABRJ010000251.1 GCA_011390985.1 Desulfobacteraceae bacterium | reverse complement strand
GAAATCGGAAATCCCCGGTCCCGGGGTGCCCCACCCCCCTCTTCCGGCAGGACGACATGACGGTCAACGCCCCGGACAAATTCGATCTGTGTGTCATCGGCTGCGGCCCCGGCGGATTTGCCGCCGCCATGAGCGCACTCGACCGCGGCCGTCACGTGTGCATCGTCGAGGCGGGCGAAATCGGCGGCACCGGCGTGATGTGGGGGGCCCTGGCTTCCAAGACCATGTGGGAGCTGGCCAAGGATTTCGCCATTGCGGCCAAAGTCGATCGGGGCTACCGCGCGGGCGACTTGAGGGTCGATTACCCCGCGCTGCGCAACACGGTCCTCCAGGCGGTCAAGGAGAAGCAGTACCAGATGCTCTCCCAGATCGAGACCTTCACCCCCGGCCGCTGGCCCGGCGCCGGGTCCCTGACCCTCAAGCGCGGACGCGGCACACTGCGCTCCGCCACCCGTTTCGCCGTCGCCTACCCCGACGGCCGGCGTGAGGAGCTGCGGGCGGATTTTTTTCTGGTCGCCACCGGGTCGCACCCGCGGGATTTCCCCAATATCCGCACCGACCAGACGCGGATCATCAACTCCGACGGCGTTCTAAACCTCAAGACCTTCCCCCGCCGCCTGATGATCATCGGCGCCGGCATCACGGGCTGTGAGTACGCCACCATCTTTTCCAATTTCGGCCAGACCAAGCTTTACCTAGTGGACCACCAGGAACGGGTGGTGCCCTTCGAAGACACCGACGTCAGCGCCTTCGTCAACGCCAGCCTGGAAAAGCGCGGGGTCGAGATCTTGCACGCGGCGATGCTGCGACGCATCCAGACCGGACCCGACCACCTGGAGGTGACCCTGGATTTTTCAGACGGCCACGCCGAAATCGTGGAAGTCGACACGGTCCTGATCTCCATCGGCCGGAACCCCAACCTCGCGGGGCTCAACCTCGAGCTCTTCGGCATCCGCCCCAACGTGCGGGGCTTTCTGGAAACCGACGCCTACTGCCGGGTCAAAAACAACATCTACGCGGCCGGCGACGTCACCCCGCACCCGGCCCTGGTGAACATGGCCGAAATGGAGGCCCGCACGGCGGTCCACAACATGTTTGACAGCCCCCGCCAGGCCTTCAACTACCACAACATGACCACCATCATGTTTTTTGACCCGGCCGTGGCGGCGGTGGGCCTCAACGAAAAAGCCTGCCAGAAAAACCGGATCCCCTACCGCGTGGCCTACTACGCCATCAGCCTGCTGAGCCGGGCGATGGCCATGCGCGCCCTGGACGGATTCGTCAAAATCATCGTCAGCGATGACGGCCAGCAGAAAATCCTCGGCATGCGGGCGGCAGGCCCCCAGGCATCCAGCACGATCATGTCGATCGCGCTGCTGATGGACCAGGGCAAGGGACTCAAAGACGTGGTCAACTCCTTCTACCCCCACCCGACCATGTCGGAAGGCATCCAGGAATGCCTGCGCCTCCTGCTGGGGACGTCGACCTTCAAGTCCCGGGCGTTTCCGCGCCAGATCCACATCCGCGCCTGGCACCCTGAGCGGGGCTATTTCAGCGGCCCCGCCGTGGACCCCTACTCCCCCTGATCGCCCGGGGGCCGGCTCAGCGGCGGGCCGCCGGCTTCCCCTACCGGCCTGGCGCGCTGCTCCCGATGCTGGTAAAACACCAGCTCCCAGCAGCCGCGACGGCTGTCGTGACGGACGATGTAGCACGCACCGTCGTCTCCCAGAAACTTGAAGTAACGGTGGTCCGGCGCCAGCCAGCGGTCCAGAATTTCACAAACCGCGACCGTCACCGCTCCCAACCGTATCCGGCGCGGGGTTTCTTCGCCGCGGTAGCCCGCATAACAGTTCACCTCGATCTGCATCGATCCTCCCGCATCCCGTCGAAGGCCGGCCAGGTCGGCGGGTCCAGGGGCGGGATTGCCGATCGCCGTCGGGCCTTGGACGAAACCGGCGTCCGTGCGGTCTCAGGTGACGATCCAGAGCGCCCGCCCGGAAACCTTTTCGATCACGTAGCGCGAGACGCTGCCCATGAAAAATGCCCGGCTCAGCCCCCGCCGGCCGATGACCAGCGTGCCGTAATCGCCCTTGCGGACCTCGGCCAGAATCGCCTTGCCGACATTCGCACTGCGCCCATGGGTCTTCAGCTGGATCTGCGTCTCCATGATCCCGGCATCCTTGAACTTTTTGAAGGCGTGGGCATAAAACTGGTCCACGCAGCGGCGGTCCCCCTGGGTCACCACCGCGTCGATGGCGCTGTCGCGCTCGTCGAAATCCACCACGCAGTAGTCCGCGGCCCGGGGGGGCACATGAAAAAGGGTGATCCGGCTCTTCGCGGGCAGTCCGCTGAGCATGAAACTGAGGTGATCGACGGCCCGCAGGGAGCTTTCCGAGCCGTCGACGGCCAGCATGATGCCCGGGGCGGTCACCTCGCCATCCACAATCCAGAGCGGGATGACCCGCGAGTGCTCCACCAGGTTGGCGGTCAGGCTGCCCATGAAGAATTTCTGGGTGCGGGTCAACCCCCTGCGGCCCACCACGATGGCATCGAAAAGCCCCTGCTGGCCGCGCTCGATGATATCCTTGGCGCGCCCCAGAACCTTTGGTTCGGTTTCCAGCTCGATGCGGGCCGCGTCGACGCCCGAGCGGACCATGTGCTCCTTGAGTTTTTGCAGAATCCCGCGGGCATCGGCGGTGTTCTTGCGGATGACCTTTTTGAGCTCCGCATTGGCCTGGGAGCTGGTGCGCGCCTCCTCCAGGAGAAACTGCGAAATGCCGGGCTGCACGCAGAAAAGGGTGTAGGAGAGATCCCGGGCGAGGGCGCCGACCCGGACGGCATAATCAACGGCGTTTTTGGCGTGCAGCGAATCGTCGACCGCCAGCAGGACCTTTTTTTCCATCGACCGCCTCCTTTCTGTCCCCCCGTCGAAACCGGGGGGTGCGTCAGGGAATGTCATCGGCAAACCCGGGTTTTTGCGTGCTGCAGGTGTTTTCAGCCTGATCATCCTTCAAATAGTCGAACATTCGGCCGCTGAACCCACAGGCATTCATTTCCCGGATCTTGCGGACGATATAACTGCGGGTCGCGGGGAAACCGTCGAGTTTGAGCCGAAAGGCAATCAGACGCCGGAGGTCACCGTCTTCCTGGTGGCGGGCCGGAACGATTTGCACCAGCTGGTCCAGGTCCTTGCGCAATGCGGCATCCCGCTTTTCCAATGAAACGATCTTTTCCGGCATTTCTCGGGTCCTTTCGCTCGGATTTCGCCAAGCGTCTGCCCCCCTTGGTGCTTGCCACACCTCGGCGGATGCATTAGAGTCAAAATGGTTTTTGCCCGTCAAAACATACCAGCTAAGGATCAGCGCCCCATGTCGACCACCGAAAACCCCATGATTCACCGCCTGAACCACGGTGATAAAACCATCACCCTGATCGGCACCGCCCACGTATCCAGGGAGAGCGCGGAACTCGTGACGTCGGTGATCGCGGCCGAAAAACCGGACACCGTCTGCGTTGAACTCTGCCCCGCGCGCTACCAGGCGATCCAGGAGAAAAACGCCTGGCAGGATATGGACATCATCAAGGTGATCAGGGAAAAAAAAGCGTTTCTGCTCCTCGCCAACCTGATGCTGGCCGCTTTCCAAAAACGCATTGCGGCAAAACTGGACGTCACCCCCGGCCAGGAGATGCTCAGCGCCATCGCGGCCGCCACGGCCGCCGGGGCCGGCATTCACCTGGCCGACCGCGACATCCGTACAACCCTGGGCCGCGTCTGGCGTTTTCTGGGCTTATGGGGCAAAATCAAGCTGATCCTGCAGCTGGCCCTGTCCCTGGGGCAGGCCGATGAGATCCAGGAGGCCGACATCGAACGGATGAAGCAGGAAGACATGCTGCAGTCCGTCCTGTCGGAGCTCGGCCGCTCGCTGCCGGTGATCAAGGAAATTCTGATCGATGAAAGGGACCGCTTCCTGGCCGAAAAGATCCGCACTGCCCCGGGTCGCCGGATCGTGGCGGTGGTCGGCGCCGGGCACGTGCCGGGCATCAAGGCCGCTTGGCAGACCCCCGTCGATTTGACCGCCCTGTCCGCCCTGCCCCCCAAAAGCCGACTGTCGAGCATGATCCAATGGCTGCTCCCGGGCGGCATCCTGCTGCTGATGGTGGCGGGATTCTTTTTCGGCGGCGCCGCCACCGGCACCGACATGATCATCTTATGGGTGCTGGCCAACGGCATCCTCGCCGGCCTGGGGGCACTGATCGCCCTGGCCCACCCGCTGACGATCCTCTCCTCGGTCCTGGCGGCCCCCCTGACCTCCCTGAACCCCATGATTGCAGCCGGGTGGGTTTCCGGTCTGGTGGAGGCCTTTTCGCGCAAGCCGCGGGTCCGCGATTTCGAGAACCTTTCGGTGGACATCCTCTCGCTGCGCGGATTTTGGCACAACAAGGTGACCCGCATCCTGATGGTGGTGGTGTTCACCAATCTCGGCAGTTCGCTGGGCACCCTGGTGGCCATCCCGCTGATGGCCAAAGTCCTTTAGGCCCTTTCAGACCGCGATTTTCACCACGCTGCGCTGCACCGTTCGCCTGTCGGGCAGCGCGTAGGTCAGCTTTACGGTTTTCAGCCGCCCCTCGGCAAACAACTGGATGCACTCCGGATAGAGCTGCCATTCGAGCGCCAGCCCCTTTTCCCGGACGCTGTCGACAGTGTCCCGGGGCGTGATGGCGAAGCTTTTCTGGCCGATAATGGGGCCGGAGTCTTCACCGTAGTCGATGAAATGCACCGTGCAGCCGCCCACCTTGCAGCCGTAGCGAAACGTGTCGCCGTAGCCGTCGACCCCTGGAAATGCCGGCAGCAGGGCCGGATGGATGTTCATGATGCGCGGCTCGCCGGGCACCGTGTTGACCCGGTCGATGAAGTAAGGCGTCAGGTTGCGCATAAAACCGGCCAGCACCAGCAGGTCGAAATCAAAACCGGCCATGGCCGCGAGCAGCCGGGACTCGGCAACCGCCCGGCTGGAAAAAAAATGCCGGTCCCGCTCGGGATCGCGGTCGTCCGAAAACAGCGCCTGCTTGGCCCTGACGTCCTGCAGGTCGAAGTCCGCCGGCGACGGCGGGGTCGGCGCCCGCCGAAACGCCCGGATGACTTCGCCGTAGTCCACCACGAAGGTCGGTATCCCATGCTTTTTGGCCCGCCCCAGGCCTTTGGCCCCGGGAGTGTCGGCCCCCACAAACACCATCCGGCCGCCAACCCGGCCGCCCTCACAGGCGTCGATAATCGCCTGCAGGTTGCTGCCGCCCCCGGATATCAGCGCGCCGATGCGAAGCTTGGCCCTCATTTATTCTCCTTTCGCCGGGCGGGGCTGCCGATCCCCCGCCGACTGATGAGGTACCAGAGCCACCGGCCGCTGTCAATCCAAAGGCGCACATCGCGGGGCGTGATCGCAGCCGACCCGCATGGCGCTCGCCTCCGGCCTGGGAACCCTGGCCGGATACCTGTCGCTGACAGCTTCCCGGCTGCCGCTGGTCCAATCCCCCGAATTGCGCTCAACCAGCCTGATGGCTGGGGTTGACGGGGATTCGGCGAGGTTGACAACAACCGGGCTTGCCACTATAGTTGCCTATCTGAAACTTCCCAGCGAAAGGAAAAATCTCATGGCAGAAGGCATTCTGGAAATTGAAGATAGCAGCTTCGACGCTGAGGTCCTGCAGTCGGACAAACCCGTTCTGGTGGATTTCTGGGCCCCCTGGTGCGGCCCGTGCCGGGCCATCGCACCGGTCATCGACGAGCTGATGGGCACATATGGCGATCGCATCAAATTCACCAAATGCAATGTCGACGACAACCCCGTCACCCCCAGCAAGTTTGGCATCAAGGCCATCCCCACCCTTATCTTCTTCAAGGAGGGCAATGTGGTCGAGCAGGTGACCGGCATGGTTGCCAAATCGAAGCTGGAGCAAACCATCAAATCCATCCTGTGACACCACCCGCATGGAAACGGTTGATTACGACCTTTTGATCATCGGCGGCGGCCCGGCCGGGCTCACGGCGGCCCTCTATGCGGCCCGCGCCAGAATACGCACGGCCCTGATCGAAAAGGTGATGCCCGGCGGCCAGATGGTAACCACCGACCGGATCGAAAACTACCCTGGTTTCCCCGAGGGCATCAGTGGACCGGACCTCTCGCGTCACATGGCCGACCAGATCCATGCCCTGGGGGTGCCGGTGATCGGCGACGCGGTGGCCGCCCTGGACCTTTCCGGGCCGGTGAAAACCGCCCGGCTGATGGACCAACGCCTCACCGCGCGGGCCGTGATCGTTGCCAGCGGCGCAAGCCCCAAACGCCTGGGGGTGCCCGGGGAGGCCGAGCTTTTCGGCAAGGGCATCTCTTCGTGCGCCACCTGTGACGGGCCCTTCTACACCGGCAAAGTGGTCGCCGCGGTAGGCGGCGGCGACACGGCGGTCCAGGAAACCGCCTTTCTCGCCCGCTTTGCCCGCAAGATCTACCTGATCCACCGCCGCGACCGGTTGCGCGCCGACCAGATCCTGCAGGAGCGGCTGAAAGCCTGCGGCAATGTCGAAATCCTGTGGGACACCGTGGTGACCGGCGTCAGGGGATCGCGGAGGGTCGAGGCCGTTTACCTGCGGCATGTCAAAACCGATGAAACCCGGGAGTTGGCGGCAGACGGATTTTTCGTTTGGGTCGGCATCGTTCCCAACGCCGCCTTTGTCGCAGGCCAGCTCCAGCAAGATCCCTGGGGGTTCATTCTGACCGACGCGCACATGGCGACTGACATCCCGGGGGTTTTTGCCGCCGGCGACGTCCGGCACACCCCTCTGCGGCAGATCACGACCGCCGTCGGTGACGGCGCCCTGGCGGCCCATTCGGCCGAACACTACCTCAACAGCGTGGTGCAATGAAAAAAATCATCCTGCCTTTAATGGCACTGACACTCCTGTTTTCGGGCTGCGCCTGGTTCCAGGCCAAAGACCAGCTGTCCGCCCAGGAACTGGCCCAGGACGGCATGGAGCAGTACACCAGCGGCAACTACCGCAAGGCCATCGACTCCTTTGAAAAGCTCAAGGACTATTACCCCTTCGACAAACTGGCGATGCTGGCGGAGCTCAAGATCGCCGACGCTCATTTCAAGCTGGAGGAGTACGAGGAGGCCATCGTCGCCTACGACGAGTTCGCCAACCTGCACCCCCTCAACGAGGCCATTCCCTATGTGATTTACCAGAGCGGCCTGTGCCACTTCAACCGGGTGGACACCGTCGACCGCGACCAGACCAACGCCCTCAAGGCCCTTGAAATTTTCAACCGCCTGACTCAGCAGTACCCCGAAGACCCCTATGCCCAAAAGGCCAATGAAAAGTCCAAGCAGTGTCTCAAGAGCATCGCCGGACACGAATTCTACGTCGGTCTCTACTACTTCAACAGCAAACATTACAAAGCGGCCCTGGTGCGTTTCCGCTCGGTGCTTTCCCAGTACCCCGACGTGGGGGTGCACCAGCAGGCCCTGCAGTACATCGCGCGTTGCGAAGAGGCCCTCAACGGAGAAGCGTCGCGCGTGAACTGAGCCGTCGTGGGCTGTTTTGCCCAAAAAGTGCTTTACAAGCAAATTTTTTTGGGGTAGTTAGTGCCGCTTTGAATCGTTGCGAGTGTAATGCCTGAAATTCAGAGGAGACGGGTCATGTCCAAGATGTGTGCAATATGCGGGAAAAAGCCGGTGGTGGGCAACAATGTCAGCCACGCCCATAACGTCACCAAGCGTCGCTTCAACCCGAACCTGCAGCGGGTCCGGACGATTTACAACGGCAGCATCAGGCGGATCCTGGTGTGCACGAGCTGCATCAAATCCGGCCGGGTGGTCAAATCCGCCTGAGCCCTTTGCGGGGCGCAAGCCCCGGCAGCCCCCGACCCCTGAAACGCTGCGTATTCTCCAGGAGGAAAGCCGGTCACGACTTTCCTCCTTTTTGTGCCACTGCCCCCTGCCGCCCTACCCTTCAATCCGTTTGACGCCCTGCACCAGTTTCACCCTCCGAACCGCCGCAATCACCTTTTTGAGCTGCAGCGTGTTTTCCACGGCAATGGTGAAATAGCTGTCCACCTGCCGGTTTTCACGGGTCTCGGTATTGGCGCTGAGGATATTGGCGCCGCTCTGGTTGATGTTGGACGCCAGGTCGGCCAGCAGTCCGACCCGGTCGAAGGCGCGGATCAGGAGCCGGACCGGGTAGGTTTCGACGGTTCCCTCGTTCCAATCCACCTCGATCCGTCTTTCGGGATTCATGTTCAGCGCATTCACGCAGCTGGTTCGGTGAACCGTGACGCCGTAGCCGCGGGTGATGTAGCCAACGATCGGATCGCCCGGCACCGGTCGGCAGCATTTGGCAAAGCGCACCAGCATGTCGTCGATCCCCCTGACCAGCACTCCGGTTTTGTCTTTTTTCTTGCGCACCTTGCCCATCAGGCGCTCGAAGATCGAGTGGTGATCCGCCTCGACTTCGGTTTTGGGCATGAACTTGCGCACCACCTGCAAGGGCGTGATTTTGCCGTACCCCACGCTGGCAATCAGGTCCTCGACGGATTTGAACCCGAACTGCTCGACCACCGGGTCCATCTCCGCGGCTTTCATCAGGGCGTTGAAATTCATCCGATTTTTACGAAAGGCCTTTTCGCACATCTCCCGGCCCAGGGAAAGACTGCGGTCCTTTTCCTGGGTCTTGACCCACTGCCGGATGCGTGAACGGGCCTTGACCGTTTGGACGAAACTCAACCAGTCCTTGCTGGGCTGATGCCCCTTGGCGGTCACAATCTCGATGATATCGCCGGTGTTGAGCTGGGTTTTGAGGGGCACCATGCGCCCGTTGACCTTGGCGCCGACGCACTGGTTGCCGACTTCGGTGTGGATCAGGTAGGCAAAGTCAATCGGCGTGGCCCCCTTGGGCAGAGACTTGATTTCCCCCTGGGGGGTGAAAACGTAGACCTCATCCGGAAAAAGGTCGATCCGGACGTTTTCCAGAAATTCTTCGGGATCGCGGAAATCGGCCTGGTTTTCCACAAGGTTCTGGATCCAGGCGAATTGCCGGGAAATAGTTTCGTCAACCTTGCCGCCCTCTTTGTAGCTCCAGTGGGCCGCGATCCCGGATTTGGCCACCCGGTCCATCTCGTGGGTCCGGATCTGGATTTCCACGCGCTCCCCGTAAGGGCCGATCACGGTGGTATGCAGCGACTGGTACATGTTGGGTTTGGGCACCCCGATATAGTCCTTGAACTTCTTGGCAATCGGCTTCCAGAGGGCATGGATCAGCCCCAGGGCCTCGTAGCACTGGGGGATGGTGTCGAGAATAATGCGGAAGGCGATGATGTCGTAAACCTCTTCAAAGGCGAGGTTCTGGGTGACCATCTTGTGGTAGATGCTGAAAAAATGCTTGTAGCGGCCCTGGACCTCGCATTTCAGCTGGGATTCGTCCATCTTCTGCTGGATAAAGGACTTGACCGTCTCGACATACTTTTCACGCTCCTCGCGATCCTTGTTCACCAGCGCGTGAATGTTCTGGTAATCCTCCGGCTGAAGGTACATGAAGGCGAGGTCTTCCAGCTCCTTCTTGATCCAGTAGATGCCGAGACGGCCGGCCAGGGGCGCGTAGATGTCCATGGTCTCCTGGGCGATCTTGGCCTTTTTCTTCTCCGAGTGGTGGAACTCCAGGGTCCGCATGTTGTGCAGGCGGTCGGCCAGCTTGATCAGAATCACACGGATGTCGTCGGCCATCGCCAGGATCATCTTGCGGATGCTCTCGGCCTGGCGTGCCTGGGAACTGGCCAGCGGCAGCGCGCTGATTTTGGTGACGCCCGAGACGATGTGGCGCACCTCTAAACCGAACATCGACTCGATCTCTTCAGGGGTGGCGTGGGTGTCCTCGACCACATCGTGCAAAAGACCGGCGGCGATGCTGACGGGATCGAGATTCATGTCGGCCAGGATCCCGGCGACTTCCAGGGGATGGGAGAGGTAGGGTTCCCCCGACAGGCGCATCTGGCCGTCATGCACCCTGGCCGAGAAGATGTAGGCCCGGTCAATGATGTCCAGATCCGCATCCGGACTGTAATCAGCTACCTTCTCGATAACATCATTGATCCGAATCATGACATGGTCTTCTCGGCCCCGACACCCGGACCTCCGGCGGCGGCTCCACATGGACACCGACCGCCGGCAGGTCGGCCAAGGCGATTATCAGTAGGCTTTGGCGAAAACCACCCGCTGGGGGCTGGGCTTTCCGCAGCAGATGCAGGCCCCGGGCCCGGTCTGGTCTTCAAAGGGAAGGCACCGGATCGTGACCTTGAGATCCTCCTTGACCCGGTTCTCGCAGGTTTCGGAGCCGCACCAGTGGGACATCGCGAACCCCCCGTGGATTTCGGGTTTATCGGCATTGAGGGGCGTAAAAAAACGGTAAAATTCCTCCTGCCGGTCGATCAATATGGTATTTTCTTTTTTCAACGACAAGGCCCGGTTGAAGAGCTTTTGTTGAATTTCGTCCAGGATGCGGACGATTTCAGCAACAAACTGATCGCGCGACAGGGCGCTTTTTTCGCGCGCCGGCAGGTCGCGGCGGCCGAAAAAGACCGCGTCGGCGGCAATGTCGCGCGGCCCGATTTCCACCCGCAGTGGGATGCCGCGCTTGATCCAGTCCCAGCCACGGGCACCGCCCGTATCCCGATCGTCGATTTCGACCTGCACGTTGCGGTTGCCGTAGCGCACCGCCCGCAGCCGGGCGGCCAGCTCAGCAGTGTAGGCCATCACCGCGGGCCGCTCGTCGGGTGTGCGCCAGATCGGCAGCAGGGCCACATGCGAGGAGGCCACCCGGGGGGGCATGATCAGGCCGTCGTCATCGCTGTGGGCCATGATCAGACCGCCGATCAGGCGGGTGGAGGAGCCCCAGGAGGTGGTCCAGGCGTACTCTTCGCTTTCATCCGCGGTATGGAACTTGATTTCCGAGGCGCGGGCGAAATTCTGCCCCAGGAAATGCGAGGTCCCGGCCTGCAGCGCCTTGCGGTCCTGCATCATGGCCTCGATGCAGAGGGTGTCGACGGCCCCCGGGAAACGTTCCGAAGCGGTCTTGCGGCCCCTGACCACCGGTATCGCCAGATAGTCTTCCGCCATGCGGGCATAGACGTCCAGCATCATCCGGGTGCGTTCGATCGCCTCCTCGGCGGTGGCGTGGGCGGTGTGCCCCTCCTGCCAGAGGAATTCGCTGGTGCGCAAAAAAATCCGGGTGCGCATTTCCCAGCGCACCACGTTGCACCACTGGTTCAGCAGCATCGGCAGATCACGGTGGCTCTTGATCCACCTGGAAAAGGAATCCCCGATGATCGTCTCGGAAGTCGGCCGCACGATCAGGGGTTCGGGCAACAGCCCGGCCGGTACCAGCCGGCCGTCGGGCCCCTGCTCGAGCTTGTGGTGGGTCACCACGGCGCATTCCTTGGCAAAGCCCTCGACGTGCTGGGCCTCCTTTTCAAGAAAGCTCAGGGGGATGAAAAGGGGGAAATAGGCGTTGCGGACCCCCGTCGCCTTGAACATGGCGTCCATTTCGCGCACGATGTTCTCCCACAGGGCATAGCCCCAGGGCTTGATCACCATGCAGCCCCTCACCGGTGAACGTTCGGCCAGATCCGAGACCTTGATCACCTGCTGGTACCATTCCGGGTAGTCTTCGGCGCGTGTTGGCGTTATGGCCGTCTTGACCTGTTTTGGCATGCGGTTCCTTTCTTCACGGGTCACCGGGCTCAGGCCCGGTTTTGGATTGCATATGTTCAGCGACTGCCTCCAGCAGCACTCTCACCAGCTGATCCTGGGGAAAGGTTTTGACCACCCGGCCCTTCTTGAAGAGAATGCCCCGGCCGTCGCCGCCGGCAATCCCGATATCGGCCTCGCGGGCTTCGCCCGGGCCATTGACGGCACAGCCCATAATGGCGATTTTCAGCGGCACCGGGTGGGTCAGCAGGGCTTTTTCGACCTCCTCGAGGATTTCAAACAGGTTGATGGCGCAGCGGCCGCAGGTGGGGCATGCAATGATTTCCGGTCCGTGCCGGCGGATCTCCAGGGCCTTGAGAATTTCATAGCCGACCCGGACCTCTTCCACCGGGTCGCGGGTCAGGGACACCCGCAGGGTATCCCCGATCCCCTCCGCCAGCAGCATCCCGATGCCGATGGCGGACTTCACGACGCCCGGGAAAAGCCCGCCGGCCTCGGTCACCCCGACATGCAGCGGCAAATCGGTCTGCTGCGCCAGCAGGCGGTAGGCCAAAACGGTGCGCGCCACATCCGAGGCTTTCAGGGAAACCTTGATCTCGTGAAAGTCGCAGGACCGCAGCAACGCGATATGCCTCAGGGCGCTGGCGACCATGGCCTCAGGGGTTGCGCCGCCGTGGGCCTGCAGCAGGTCCTTTTCCAGGGACCCGGCGTTGACCCCGATGCGGATGGGCGCAGCGTGATCCCGGGAGGCCGCCACCACGGCCCGGACCTTGCGCGCGCCGCCGATATTGCCGGGGTTGATGCGCAGCCCGTCGGCGCCGGCCGCCAGCGCCGCCAGCGCCAGGCGGTAATCGAAATGAATGTCGGCGATCAGGGGGATCCCGATGGCCTGGCGGATGGCGTGGATGGCCGCCGCCGCCTCGGCATCGGGCACCGCCACCCGGACGATCTCGCAGCCGGCGGCCTCCAGGCGCTTGATCTGGGCAACGGTTGCGGCCACGTCCTGGGTGCGGGTGTTGGTCATGGACTGCACCGCCACCGGGGCTGTGCCGCCGACGGGGCGGTTGCCGACCCGGATCTGGCGCGTCGGGTGGCGCTGTGCAACGATGGTCATGACGTCAGATGTCCCTCCTGCGGTGCGGGCGGGCAGCGGCGCCCACTGGTTTTTTCTAACAGAGACCTCAAAATTGATCAAGTGGCATGGCGCTAGAGGCTTTGCAATTGTGCCGGCCTCAAAATTGCCCTATAGTAGTTCATACCCCTCCCGAAAGGAAACCACCGATGACATCAGCGCCCCCTCCCAAATTCGGCCGCAAACACCCTCCGGACTCAGCGCCGGACCCGGTGATCCGGGAAGCGATCCGGCAACAGGCGCCGCAAGGCGAACTGCCCTGCGCCGTCGCCTTCCAGATCGCCGCAAGCCTGAAGGTCACGCCCGCAGCCGTCGGCCAAACCCTGGACCTGATGGAGTACCGTCTGGTGAAGTGCCAGTTGGGGCTTTTCGGCTACAGTCCGCAGAAGCGGATCGTAAAGCCCCAGCCGCCGGATGCGCCCGAGGTGGCGGCGGCCATCCAGGCCGCCCTGGAAAACGAGCGCCTGCCCTGCCGCGCCGCGTGGGCGATCGCCGAGCGCTTCGGCCTTCGCAAGATGGCCGTCAGCGGGGCCTGTGAAGCCTTGGGGGTCAAGATCAAACCCTGTCAGCTGGGGGCTTTTTAGCAGACGGGGCGGCCTATCCGCCCCAAGCGAGGAGGACCCGATGAAAAAAAACATTCGCGCCCTGATTCTGCTGGGCGTTGCGATCACGCTTGCGGCCTGCGGCAGAACCTACCAGGCCAAACCGCTCTCCTTCAGGCCGCCCGCGGCCTATCCCAACGCCCTGAGCGTGATGGGCGTCACGGTGGGGGCCAAAGCCTTCACCGATGCCGAGACGGCCGGGGAGGCGTTCGGTTTCGATATCCGCGGCAGCGGCCTGCTGCCTGTCCAGGTGGTCTTCCACAACGAGAGCAGCCACCCGCTGGAAATCAACGCCGCCCAGAGCTATCTCGAGGACGACGGCGGCAACCTCTGGCCATTGCTGGCCCGCCAAGTCGCCTACGAGCGCGTCAGCAGGTTTTCGAAAACCAGGGAGGTTTTCTCCGAGGGAGCCAAGGCCGGATTTTTTGGGGCGGCGGCCGGCGCCCTGATCGGCTCGGCGGTGGGCATCGTTGCGGGCCAGAACGTGCTGGAAGCGGCCGGCAAAGGGGCCGCGGTGGGCGCGGCGGCCGGCGGCACCCTGGGCGGCATTAAGGGCTATACCTCCGATGACGCGCGCCGCGAAATCAGCCAGGACCT
>JAABRJ010000555.1 GCA_011390985.1 Desulfobacteraceae bacterium | reverse complement strand
CCGGGAGCTGGGGTCAAACCCCGGAGACGCGCTGGCGCTCACCAACACCCGTGCCACGGCGACCTTTCGGGTCCTGGGCCGGATGGCCCTCCGGGGGCTTGCGCTGGGGGAGGGGGGGCGGGTGGCCGTCACGGACATCGCCAGCTTTCAGGAGTTTGCCGGGGTCTTCGGAGAGGTGGACCGCATCGACGTGCGCCTGAAACCCGGCCGCCACCAACTTTCCCTGGACCTGCCGCCCGGCGTCCGGGTCCAGCCCCCCGGTCAGGCCCGCCAGAGCGGACAGGCGATGATCCGCTCCTATCGCCTGAATCTCTCGGTGTTGAGCTTCGTTTCCCTTTTCGTTGGCATGTTCCTGGTATACAGCCTGGTGGCGCTCAACGCTGCCGCACGCCGCACCGAACTGGCGACCCTGCGGGCCTTGGGCGCATCGCCGCGGCTGATCTTCCTGCTTTTTCTGGCCGAAGGCGCGCTTTTCGGCGTCGCCGGCTGGCTGCTGGCGGTGCCGGCCGGCGCCCTGATGCTCAAATACCTCCTGCACGGCATCGGTGGAACGATTTCCACGCTTTTCGTGCGGGTCCAGGTGGACGGCCTGCAGCTGGCCTTCTGGGAGCTGGCGCTTTCTTTTCTGATGACCGTCGCGGTGGCGGTTCTGGCCGCATGGCAGCCCGCCTGGGATGCCATGCGGGTCGCCCCGGGGGAAACCCTGCGCAGCGGCCGCCCGCAAGCCGCCCAAGGGGGGGCCCCGGCGCGGCGGCTGATGGGCGTGGGGCTGGGGGCCATCGCCCTGGTCTGGCCCCTTTCGCAATTGCCCGGCCTGGGCGGATTTCCGCTGTTCGGCTACGCCGCGACCTTTCTGCTTTTTGTGGGGTTTTCGCTGCTCTCCCCTTGGGGGCTGCAGCGTCTGGGCATGCTGGGGGCGCCACTGCTGCTAAGGATAGGCGGCCAGCCGGCCTACCTGGCGGCGCGCTATCTGCGCGATACCGGGACCCGCACGGCGATTTCGGTGGGCGCCCTGATCACGGCGGTGGCGCTTTTTACGGCGCTGGTGGTGATGGTCAACAGTTTTCGCAGCACCGTCGAGCTGTGGGTGCATCAGACCGTCAGCGGGGACCTCTTTGCCGCGGCCCGCATGGCCGAGATCAACGACTATCGCGATACGCTGCCGCCGGCGACCACTAGCTGCCTGCAAGCCCTGGCGGTGCCGGCCGAACGGGTCGGTTTCCGGCGCATTTACCTGGAGTACGGATCGGTGCCCTACCAGTTCGAGGCCATCGATTTCGCCCCCTTTTTAGCCAACGGCGGGTTTTTCTGGCTTCAGGGGGACCCCGCCCAGGGGCAGCGCGATCTGCTCGCAGGCCGGGGCATCGTGATCTCCGAGGTCCTCGCTAACCGCAGCGCCACCCGGGTCGGCGATCCTTTCGAGGTCCGCATCGGTTCCACGGCTTTCACGGTCCCGGTGGTGGGGGTGATCCGCGACTACCGCACCCGGGGCGGGGTGGCCTTTTACTCGCTGCCCCATTTTTCCAGCCGGTTTGCCGACCACCGCCTTTCGGGCATCCGTTTTTTCTTGCATGCGCCGGCAGCCGAGCGCGAGGCGGCCGTCCAACGGCTGCAGACGGCGATTCTCCAGGAATGCGGGGATGCCCTCGACATGATCAGCGGCCGAGACCTGCGCCGGGCGATCCTGGACATCTTTGACGAGACCTTCGGCGTCACCACCCTGCTGCTGCTGATCGCGCTGGTCGTGGCGGCCCTGGGGATTGCGACCACGCTCACCCTGCTGGTGCTCGAGCGTTCGCGGCAGCTCAACACCCTGCTGGCCATCGGGGGCAGTCCGGGCCAGATTCGGGCCATGATTTTCTGGGAAGCGGCCCTGATGGTGGTGATGGGGGAGGCGGCCGGCCTGCTCTGCGGGTTCTACCTCTCCTACCTGCTGGTGTTTGTCATCAACCGGCAGTCCTTCGGTTGGACCTTCTTCTACCAGGTGGACTGGCGGGTCCTGGCGCTTTCGATGCCGCTGATTTTCTTGGCGGCCCTGACAGCGGCGCTCCCGGCTGCGCGGCTGGTGCTGCGGCAGTCGCCGGCCGCATTGCTGCGGGAGTTTTAGAATGAAAGCG
>JAABRJ010000237.1 GCA_011390985.1 Desulfobacteraceae bacterium | reverse complement strand
AGCGGTGCCGTGGTGCAGGTCGATGGCCGCCCTGGGCGCGCTCTGGCTGGGGCTCCTGGGCGGGGCGGGGCCGGCGCGAGCCGATGCGGCCGACTATCCCGCGATCACCGGGCCCTGCGACCTGGTCTTTCCGCAGGATCACGGTCCGCACCCGGCCTACCGCACGGAATGGTGGTATTACACCGGCAACCTGGAAAGTGATGCCGGGCGCCGCTTCGGCTACCAGCTGACCTTTTTCCGCTCGCGGCTCAGGCCCGACGCGGACGAAAGCCCTGAAACGGCTTCGGCCTGGCGGACCCCGCACCTCTTTCTGGCCCATGCCGCCGTGTCGGACCCTGCCACCGGACGGTTCTGGCATGCCGACCGCCTGTCGCGCGCCGCCCTGGGCATGGCCGGCGCCACCCGGGAGGGGGACGGGGTGCGGGTGGTGCTGCGGGACTGGTCGGCCCACCTCCAACCCCAGGCGCATCGTCTGGCGGCGGCCGCCGATGATTTCCGCCTCGACCTGACCCTGGTGCCGCTCAAATCGCCCGTTCTGCACGGTGACCGGGGCTACAGCCGCAAGGGACCGGCCCCCGAACAGGCCAGCTGCTATTACTCCTTCACGCGCCTGGAAACCACCGGCCGGCTGGAGGCCGGCGGCGAGACGTGGCAGGTCAGCGGCACCAGCTGGATGGACCACGAATTCAGCTCTGCTCCGCTCGCAAGCGGTCTGGTCGGTTGGGACTGGTTCAGCCTGCAGTTCTCCGACGGCAGCGAGCTGATGCTCTACCTGCTGCGTCAGGCCGATGGCAGCTTCAGCCCCTCATCAGGCGGCACCTTCGTGGCGCGGGACGGCAGCTCCCGGCCGCTTTTCGCGCCGGATGTCGCCGTCACCCCTCTGGCCACCTGGAAAAGCCCAGCCAGCGGGGCGGTTTATCCGGCCCGCTGGCGGGTGCAGGTGAAACCGCTCGACCTCGACCTGATGGTTGCCCCCAGCATGCCCGCGCAGGAGCTTCAGACTCCTGAAAGCACGCGCGTGACCTACTGGGAAGGCAGCGTCGAGGCAACCGGCCGGGTCGGCCGAAAGCCGCTGGCCGGCCGCGGGTTCGTGGAGCTGACGGGCTACGCCCAGCCCTTTGATGCCCCTCTTTAACGTCACCCCCCTCGGCGCGCGTCAGCCCGCCAGCCGGCGCACCAGCGCCTGGATGGCTTGCAGGTAAGCCTCCAGCCCGCGGAGAAAAATGTCGTTGTGGTTGGCTGCCGGTATCGGCAGAAGGGTTTTGTCGGCGGCCGGCGAGGCGTCGTAGAGGGCCTGCCCGTCGCTGAAGGGGATAATGTGGTCGTGCTCGGCGTGGATGATCAGGGTCGGGCGGTCAAAAGCGCGGATTTTGTCGATATTGTCGAAAATCCGCAGGGCTTGGACGCCGATCGCGTCGGTGTCGACCCCCAGCAGGCGGAGGAGCGGATCGGCGGTGGCAAACCCGCTTTCGATGATCAGACCGGCGATCGAATCCCTGCACCCGGCGGCCAGCGCCAGCGCCGAAGCGCTGCCCAGCGAGCGCCCCATGGCCAGCAGCGGACCGCTCCAGCCCCTGCCGGCCAGGTAATCGCGGACAAACCCGAGGATCACATGGGCATCGCGCATCATCGCGCTGACGGTCGGGCGGCCCCCCGAACGCCCATAGCCACGGTAATCGACCGCCAAAAAGTTGATGCCCAGTCGGGCATAAAGGGGCCCCAGATCGTCGTAGTCGGCCACGATTTCGCCGTTGCCGTGGAAGAAAAGCAGGGTCGCGGCCGCGGTGCCGGCAGGGTGCAGGCGGGCGCCGAGCGAAACCCCGGGAGCCACCGGGACCGTCAGGTCGATGCTGCCGTCCGGTGCAACAGCGGCCCGGGGCTCGGGGCGCGGATGAAAGAGGTGCTGCAGAATTTCGGGGCGATCCAGAAGGCTGTAGTCGATGGGTGCCGGTTCAAGCATGGGAAACCTCCAGGGGGGTAAGGGCTGTCAGAAGGCGCTCACGCCACTGCAACCCAGCGGTGGGTGATGTCTTGGGCGTCCAGGGTCACCAGCGCAACCGAGGCGGGCTGCGTCCCGCGTGGCAGCACGGCGGACCCGGGGTTGAGCAGCAGGACCCCGTTTTGGATCTCGGCCGCCGGCCGGTGGGTATGGCCGCTGACCACCAGGCGTATGTCGGCGGCGGCCGGGTCCAGGTCAAGGGTCAAAAGGTCGTGGAGCATGTAAACCTGCAGACCGCCCAGCGTCACGATTTCAGCTGGCGGCAGGTCGGCCGCCCAGCGGCCGCGGTCCATGTTGCCGCGCACGGCGACCACCGGCGCCAGGCGCTGAAGGGCGTCGAAGACCGCCGGGGTATCGATGTCGCCGGCGTGCAGGATCACATCCACCCGCCGAAAGGCGGCGATGACCGGCGGCGGCAGGTGGCCGTGGGTGTCGGATATCACCCCGAGCAGAAGGCATCGGCGGTTTTTGAGGTCGGCGATCATTTTGTAGCCCTTTTCAGGTCCGCTGATCTCAGCGCTCCCGGCGGTGCAGGACGGTTTCCAGACGCGCCAAGGCCAGGGAGCAGGTCAGGGTCAGGAGCAGGTAGAGCAGGGTGACCGTGATCCAGACCTCGAAGGTCATGAAAGTCGCCGACATTAGCTCCATGCCTTGAAAGGTCAGCTCTTGGATCGAGATCACCGAGACGATGGCCGAGTCCTTGATAGTGGAAATGAACTGGCCCCCCAGGGGCGGCAGGATGCGCTTGATGGCCTGGGGCAGGATGATGTGGCGCATGAGCTGCCAGCGCCCCATGCCCAGGGCGCGGCCGGCCTCCCACTGGCCGCGCTCGATGGACTGGATCCCGGCGCGGACAATTTCGGTGATGTAGGCCCCCTCAAAGATCGCCAGCGTGATCAGGGCCGACAAAAACGGGGCGATCAGATCGGGCGGCGCCAGGCAGAAGGCCAGCAGCGACTGGGTGGCCGGGGAACTGTTGCGCACGAAATCCTCCACCCCGAGGATCGGCATGATCTGGTCGCTGACAAAAAAGTAGAAGATGAAAATCAGGACCAGGGGCGGCAGGTTGCGGCAGATTTCAACGTAGCTGCGACCGATCAGGCGATAAAAAAGGCTGTGGCTGACCCGCCAGAGTCCCATCAGAAGGCCGATCAGGCTGGCCAGCAGGGTGCCCCAGATGCTGAGCCGAACGGTGTTGAAAAAGCCCTGCATCAGCAGGTTGGGCACCCAGCGGGCGCTTTCCTGATCATACCGGAAAAGGAACTGGGGCAGAACGCTCCAGTTCCAGTTGTAGTTCAGCCCCACCTTGACGCGGTAGGACAGGTAAACGCCCGAGGCCGCCAGCATTAAGAGCAGCACCAGATCCAGACGTGTGATTTTGCGCTTTAAAATGACCAATGGCGCGTCCTGTCAGCGGTCGGGGCGCTACGCGGCGCACGCTGTGGGGGTGGGTCTTTTGCCGGTGCCCTTACTTCAGCAGCTTCTCCCAGTCCTTGGTTTCGAACCAGAAGTGCTTGCGCTCCTTGAGCCAGCCTTCGGCGGTCACCAGGCGGATCCAGTTGTCGAATAAATTCAGGGTGTCGAGGTCGCCCTTGCGCACGGCGAAGCCGATGGGTTCCTGGGTGAAGTTCTCCGCCAGGGGCATGAAGAGCGAGTCGGGGTATTCAACTGCGTAAAAAGCCGGGGTAGGGGCGTTGCCGACCGCCGCGTGGACCCGGCCGTTGAGAAGCTCCTGGTAGACCTGGGCCTCGGAGTCAAACTGGCGCAGTTCGGCCTGCGGCATGAACTTCTGGATGGCCATGACCGAGGTGGCGCCGAGCTTGGCCGCCAGGATGATGCCGGGGCGGTTGAAATCCTCCAGGCTGCTGAAGCCTTTGGCTTTTTCCTTGTGCGCCACCATCGACATGCCGGTGTAGTCGTAGGGGATGCTGAAGTTGACCTTGAGGTTGCGCATCGGGAGGATCCCCATCCCGCCGATGATCACGTCGAACTTTCCGGTGATCAGGGCCGGGATGATGCCGGACCACTTGGTGGGCACAAATTCGACCTTGACACCCATGTCTTCCGCCAGGCGGGTGGCCACGTCGATCTCAAACCCGACCAGCTGCCCGGTTTTGTCCTTCATGGCCCAGGGGACGAAGGTATCCATTCCCACCCGCAGCGAGCCGCGCTTGAGCACCGTTTCGATGGTGCTTTCGCTGGACAGTTCCTGCTGCAGTTTGCCCGCCAGGGCCACACTGCCGGCTCCCAGCAGGATCACCGCGGCGGCCAGCAGGGTGGTGGCGCGCAGTACCTGTGTTTTCATCGTCGTATCCTCCTTATTGTAGGGTTGATAGGCCAATCGATCGATCCGCCGGGTGCGCTGCCCATCGGTTTTCCCCGGCCGAACCGGTCCGTCGCGTTCAGGTCCTGATCTGCAGACGGGTCTCCATGATGTTGACCACCACCGAAAGGGTGATTGTAATGACCAGATAGACCGCCGCTACCACAAACCAGACTTCAAAGACCATGAAAGTTTCCGAGACGATCGCCTGCCCCTGCATGGTGAGGTCGTAAATGGCGATGGTGCTCACCAGGGCGGAGTCCTTGACCAGCGAAATCGCCTGGCTGGTAAGCGGCGGCAGAACCCGGCGCAGGGCCTGGGGCAAGATCACCAGGCGATAGCAGTAGAGGGTTTTCAGACCCAGGCTGCGGGCGGCCTCCCACTGGCCGCGCTGGATGGAGACAATTCCGGCCCGCAAAATTTCCGATGCGTAGGCGCCTTCAAAGAGGCTCAGGGCCAGGACGGCCGAGGCAAAACGGCCGAACCCCAATACGGGCGACAGGACGAAATAGATGAAAAAGAGCTGCACCAGGAGGGGGGTGTTGCGGACGATTTCCAGGTAGGCGCGCGCCACAAAGCGGGCCACCAGGGAGTCGGAGAGCCGGAAAAAAGCCGTTAGCAGCCCGAAGCAGAAGGCCAGGACCAAGCTCACGGCGGTAATCTTAAGCGTAACGAAGATACCCGTTACGAGGGGCCCGGCGATCAGCCGGCCGTCCTGGAACACGAAGAAGTAGCGGGGGACCTGGTACCACTGCCAATTGTAGCCCATCTCCTGGGAACCGCGGGCGATCAACCAGACCAGCACCCCGGCCACGCCCAGAAACTTGAGGCCATCGATGAGGGCCTGCCGGGTCGGTTTAAAACCACCGTTGGGGGGTGCTGTGATATCGGCCACCGGCATTCTTTCGCGTTTCAAAGCGCTGGAGATATGGAAAGCCACCCCGTTCCGGCAGGGTCGAAACCCTGGGCGCAGGCGAACTTCAGCCCTATCAGCAGATGATCCGTGGCGGGCACACGCTTCCGCCCGCCGGGAGCTGCGCATCTGCCGTCACGATCGGGTTTTACTCCTGCCAACCAGAGTCGAGCGAAAAAATAACATCTCCCTGTGGCCTTGTAAAGGGGCGCCATTGACGTGCTATTTTTCGTTCAACGAGAATTGCTGCGGAAGGGGGAATTCCCGCCGCCCTGGCCTGCGGGAAAATAACGACGGGCCGTCGCGGGCAAGAACGGGTGTCGCCCGGCGCATTTGTCGGGCTGCTCTTTACAAGGCCAAAAACCGGTGCTTATATTGGAGAAAAATCAAAGGCCCGCACCTGGACCAGTCCCCTTCCGCCAACGGGCAGGCGTTTTCCGGAAAGGGCGGTGCCATGGCCGGCAAGCAAACAACCTGCTAATTTTTCGACGAAACAATTCGGACCGGACATCGGCCAGCGACCTCTCGAGGAGGGTACATGAGTTCCAAAAGTCCTGAATTGGAAGAGGGGGTGGCGACTGAAACCCGTGACGAGGTGACCGAACCGCCTTTTTACAAAGTCTTCCTGCACAACGATAACTACACCACGATGGAATTTGTGGTGGAAATCCTTATGCTGATCTTCAAGAAGTCCCCTGAGGACGCCGCCCGCATCATGCTCAATGTGCACCACAACGGGGTCGGCGTCTGCGGCATCTACACCTTCGAGGTGGCCGAGACCAAGGTGGACGCCGTTCACAGCATCGCCCGCGAAAAAGGATTTCCGCTCAAGTGCAGCATGGAGAAAGAATGATGATTAGCAAAGAGCTGAGCGCAACACTGGGATTTGCCGTCCGTGACGCGAAAAAACGCCGTCACGAGCATGTTTGCCTTGAGCACGTGCTGTTTGCGATTCTGCACGACTCGGAGGGCATCGACATCATCGAGAACTGCGGCGGAAACGTCGAAACCCTGAAAACCGAGCTGGAAACGTTTTTCAAGGAGCGCATGGAGCCGATCGCCGAGGGGACCGAGTATGTCCTGCAGCAGACCATCGGCTTCCAGCGGGTGATCCAGCGGGCGGTCAACCACGCCCGGTCGGCCGAAAAGCCGGAAGTTGTGGTGGGCGACATTCTGGCCTCGATCTTCCAGGAAAAAGAGTCCCACGCCGCCTATTTTCTGCAGTCCCAGGGGGTCACGCGTCTGGACGTGCTCGAATACATCTCCCACACCATGACCAAAGCGCCCTTCGAGGACGGCCCGGGGCGGTCGCTGAAACAGGAGCAGGGCGACCAGAAGAAAAAAACGGACCCGCTCGAAGCCTTTACCGTCGATCTGGTCCAGCGCGCTGCCGAAGGCAAAATCGACCCCCTGATCGGCCGTGAACTGGAGCTCGAGCGCACCCTGCAGGTGCTTTGCCGCCGGCGTAAAAACAACCCGGTTTTCGTCGGCGACCCGGGTGTCGGCAAGACCGCCATGGCGGAGGGCTTGGCGACCCGGATTCACGAGGGGCGCGTCCCCGACCTGCTCAAGAATGTGCGCATCTACTCTCTTGACCTGGGCGGCATGCTGGCCGGCACGAAGTTCCGCGGGGATTTCGAGCAGCGTCTGAAAGGCGTGCTCACCGCTCTGCAGAAAGAAAAGGACGCCATCCTCTTCATCGACGAGATCCACACGATAGTCGGGGCGGGTGCCACCAGCAGCGGCTCCATGGACGCCTCCAACATCCTCAAGCCGGCGCTTTCAACCGGTGAGCTGCGCTGCATCGGCTCCACCACCTACGAGGAGTACAAAAACCACTTCGAGAAAGACCGCGCCCTGTCGCGGCGGTTCGAAAAAATCGAGATCGCCGAACCCTCGATCCCTGAAACCGTCCAGATCCTGCGGGGGCTTAAGGGGGTCTACGAGCAGCACCACGGTTTCGTATACACCGATGCCGCGATCAAGGCCGCCGCCGAGCTTTCGGCCAAGCACATCAACGACCGCTACCTGCCGGACAAGGCGATTGACGTGATCGACGAGGCCGGCGCCTTCATCCGGCTCAGCGGCAGCCCCAAGCGCCGAAGGATTCACACCGCCGACATCGAAAAAATCGTCGCCAAGATGGCGCGGATTCCAACCCGCAGCATTTCGTCTTCCGACAAGGGCAAACTGGAAAACCTCGAAAGCCGGATCCAGGGGGTCGTGTTCGGGCAGGAGGGTGCCATTCGTTCCCTGGTCACGGCCATCAAACGCTCGCGTGCCGGGTTGCGGACACCGGGCAAGCCGGTGGGCTCCTTTCTGTTCACCGGCCCCACCGGAGTGGGCAAAACCGAGGTTGCGCGCCAGGTGGCGGCCAAACTGGGGGTGCATTTCATGCGCTTCGACATGAGCGAGTACATGGAAAAGCACACCGTGGCGCGTCTGATCGGCGCCCCCCCGGGCTACATCGGTTTCGACCAGGGCGGGCTGCTGACCGACGGCATCCGGAAACACCCATACAGCGTCCTGCTGCTGGACGAAATCGAGAAGGCCCACCCGGACCTCTTCAACATCCTGCTGCAGGTCCTGGACTATGCCACCCTGACCGACAACAACGGCAAGAAGGCCGACTTCCGCAACGTGATCGTCATCATGACCTCCAATGCCGGCGCCCGTGAAATGAGCGTCCGCAGCATCGGCTTCGGCGAGGACAAAAAGGACGCCGCCAACAAGGGCCACAAGGCCAT
>JAABRJ010000236.1 GCA_011390985.1 Desulfobacteraceae bacterium | reverse complement strand
AAGGCCATCGAGCGCTACTTCAGCCCCGAGTTCCGCAACCGCCTGGACGGCATCATCACCTTCAACGCGCTGACGGTGGCGGTGATGGAGCGGATCGTTGACAAGTTCGTCGACGAGGTCAACGGCCAGCTGCTGACCCGCAAGGTGACCCTGACCCTCTCCGACGAGGCGCGCACCTGGCTGGCCAAGAAGGGCTACGACCCGATTTACGGTGCCCGACCGCTGGCGCGTCTGATCCAGGTCGAAATCAAGGACGCCCTGGCGGACGAGATCCTCTTCGGGCGCCTGGCCAAGGGCGGCGGAGTTTTTGTGAACATCGAAAAAGACAAACCGACCTTCGTCTTCTCCTGAGAGGCCGGTCGGCTCCGCCCGAATCCTGATCTGAAAACGAGGCAGGTCACCTCCCCCCATGGGTCGGTGGCCTGCGTCGTTTGGTGCGCCGCATGCCGATCTTTCTGCTCTCCGAAAAGCTGATCTTTCCCTCTGCGCGGTTGGCGCGTGAAGACGGGCTGCTGGCGATCGGCGGCGACCTGGGCCCCGAGCGGCTGCTGCTGGCCTACCGGTCGGGGATTTTCCCGTGGTTCACGGCCGGCGAGCCGATCCTGTGGTGGTCGCCCGACCCCCGCCTGGTGCTCCAGCCCGCCGACCTGCGGCTGTCGCGATCGCTGCGGCGCACCCTCAACCGCGATTTGTACCGGGTCACCGCCGACCGGGCCTTTGAGCGCGTCATCCGCGAATGCGCCGTGGTGCGCCTGGAAAAGGGCGAACCGACCTGGATCGTCGAGGAAATGGTCGGCGCCTACTGCCGGCTCCACCAGGACGGCTACGGCCATTCCATCGAGGTCTGGCAGGACCGCCGACTGGTGGGCGGGCTCTACGGGGTTTCCCTGGGGCGCTGCTTTTTCGGGGAGTCCATGTTTTCCCGGGCGCGCGATGCCTCCAAAGTCGGCCTGGTCGCGCTCACCCGCTTTCTCGCCGACCGCGGCTTCGAAATGATCGACTGCCAGGTGACAACCGCGCACCTGCTGGCCCTGGGGGCGCGCGAGGTGCCGCGCGACCGTTTTTTGAGCGCCCTGCAAAAGGCCCTGGCCGCCCCAACCCTGCGAGGCCCCTGGTGGCTTGAGAGCGGGCCCCTGACCGCTCCTGGAGAGCCATCCCGGCGCCAAGGGCCTTCTGCCGCGTGTGGCGCGGCCGATCCCCGCAACCCAAAGGAGGAAGACCCGCCATGACCGCCGATTGCCTTTTCTGCAGAATCACCCGGGGGGAGACGGATACCGAATTTCTCCTGGATAACGAAATGCTTGCAGTCTTTCGCGACATCCATCCCCACGCCCCGGTGCACCTCCTGATCGTTCCCAAAAAGCATATCCGCAGCATCAACGACCTGGCCGCTGAAGACGAGCCGATCGTGGCCGGGATGGTCCTGGCGGGCCGCGCCATGGCCCGGCGGACGGGGATCGCGGCATCGGGCTACAAGCTCTTTTTCAATGTGGAATCCGGCGGCGGGCAGGTGATTTTTCACCTTCACCTGCACCTGGTGGGCGGCTGGCGCTGAGGGGAGCGGCGAAAAGCCAAGCGCCAACCCCAGGGGCGGCTGCTGGCGGACGGGGGGCTTCGGCCCGCCGGGAGGATAACGGTTGAAAAGCCGGCCCCGGTTCCTTTATAGTGGCGATCTACCGATCGCTCCCGAACCCCGCAGACGAGTGTGGAAGAATGTATACGGCCTTTTTCGGTTTGACTGAAAAACCCTTCAAGCTGGTTCCCAATCCGGCCTATCTCTTTTTGAGCCGCAGCCACGAGGAGGCCTTGGCGCACCTGTCCTACGCACTTGCCGAAGGCGACGGCTTCCTGCTGATCACAGGCGAGGTGGGGACCGGCAAAACCACCCTCTGCCGGGCGTTCCTGGAGCGGCTGGAGCCTTCGGTCGAGGCCGCCCTGATTTTCAACCCCCGCCTGGATGCGGTCCAGCTGCTCAAGGCGATCAACGATGAGTTTGAAATCGACGCCTCCGCCGATACCGTCAAGGGGCTGGTGGATGCCTTCAACGATTTTCTACTGCGCATGTGGGCTGCGGGCCGCAAGGTGGTCGTGCTGATCGATGAGGCCCAGAACCTCAACCGCGAGGTCCTCGAACAGCTGCGGCTGCTGTCCAATCTGGAGAGCACCCGCAGCAAACTGCTGCAGATCATCCTGGTGGGCCAGCCGGAGCTGGAAACCCTGCTCGCGGCCCACGGTCTGCGGCAACTGCGGCAGCGGATCACCCTGGCCTGCCGGTTGCGGCCGCTCACCCTGCCGGAGACCGTGCGATACGTCGACCACCGCCTGACGCTGGCCGGCGGGCATGCCCGGGACCTGTTTTCAGCGCTGTCGATCCGGATGATTCACCGCTATGCGGGCGGTATTCCGCGGCTGATCAACATGGCCTGTGATCGGGCGCTGCTGACGGCTTTCGGGTCCGATCGGCCCCGCGTGACGGCGCTTACCGCCTGGACGGCGCTGCGCGAGATTCGATTTAAACCCGGCGTTCGGCGGCCGGTCGGCGGCTGGCCTTGGCGTCTGACGGCGGGGCTGGCGGGTGCGGTGCTGCTGGCGGGACTGGTGGGCGGGGCTCTGGTGGGCGGTTGGCACCACAGCGACGGCGGCTTGCCGGCCGCAGCCCCGCAGGTGCCTGAAGCGCGGCGCGTTGCGATTGTCATGCCGCAAACCCCGCTGGCGGTGGACCGCCCGGCGCTTGCCGCACTCCTGCAGGCGCTCGACCCGGCCCGCAGTCGGCGGGACGCCCTGGCGGCGACCCTGGCCGACTGGGGGGGGCCGGTCGAAGTTCAAGGGGTTTTCGAAATTGCCGCCGAAGACGCGGGCTTTTTCCGTCTGGCGGCGCTGCGCAACGGTTTCAGCCTTCAGCGGCTGGAAGGCGACCTGGCGGATATTCAGCATTTCGACCTGCCGGTTATCCTGGCGATGCGCCTGCCGGAGGGGGAAGGGCTGCGCTACCTGTCCTTGGCCGGCCTGCAGGAGCACATCGCGACCTGCCGCCAGAGCCCCGATCGTTCCGCCTTTCTCGTCCAGTGGGCGGATCTGGCGCCTTTTTACGCGGGGGTTTTCTACCTTGTCTGGAAAAACCCCCTGGGGTACAGCGGGGTGGTCAGCGCGGGCTCCCCGCGCGAAAAAATTCTGGCGCTTGAAGAACACCTGCTGGCGGTCGGGGTCATCGACGCGGCGCCCGCAACGGCGGCCTATGGGCCGTCGCTGGAAGCCGCGGTTCGTCTCTTCCAGCGCCGCCACGGCCTGGCGCCCGACGGGCTTGTGGGCCCGATGACCCAGCTGGCGCTGTACCGCGAAACCCCGGGCTACAGCTTGCCCCTGCCGCCGCCGGGCCCACTCCTCAGCCGCCCGGAAGGAGGCGACCCACAATGAGTTCCATTCTGCGGGCCATGAAAAAAGCCGAGCAGGCAGTGGCGGCCGGCCAGCCCTCCGCCGCGGAAGCCGGCCCAGTCGCCGCCTCGCCTGCACAGGCGCCGCGCGCGCGGCTGGCGCCCCGCCACACGGCCACCGCAGCCGGGATCCTGGCGATTGCCGTCGCGCTCTGGGGCGGGATTTATTTTTCACGCCCCGCCCAAAAGCCCGACGCGGCGCTTGCGGTCGATGCACCCGGGCAGGCGGCGCCAAAACGGGTGGCAAGCGGGTTGCCGTCAGGGCCGGCCCAGGGCGTCGGCCGCCCAAAGGCCTCCCGCGTGGCGAACGACGAGACCCCGGCGCAGCCGGTGCAAGCGCCCCCGGCGATTTCGAATCCCGCCCAGGGCGCCCCGCAGGCGCCCGCGGGCGAAGGCCGGCCGGCGGGCGTGCCGGCGCCGGGAGCTGCCCCCGTTCTTGGGGACCAAGCCGATCCGCCGGCGGATGCGCATGTTTCCGCAGGCCCCTCGGCGCCACCGGCCAAGCGCCCCGAACTGACCCTCGAGGGCATCGTCTGGTCGGACGATCCCAAGGCCCGCATAGCCGTCATCAAC
>JAABRJ010000235.1 GCA_011390985.1 Desulfobacteraceae bacterium | reverse complement strand
GGGCCGTCCTGGAGCGCGGGTTCTGGGCCGGCGTGACCCTTAGCCCGCTGAAATCTTCGGCCGCGGATGTCCTTGAAATGCTGGCGAATTTCCCGCGCGCGCTGCACCGCGTGATGCTCAACAGCGACAGCGGCAGCGAGTTCTGCGAGGACCTGCAGCGTTTCGTCGTCTCCCAGTGCCTGCCGCCGGAATCCCTGGTGCGCCTGAGCCGCGACAATGCCCTGACGTTTTACCGCCTGCCGCGGCTGCAGAAACCGGCGTGAAGCGGCTCGCAACGGGCCGGCCGCTCATTTTTTGCGGCCTAACCGGCGGCCTCTGCAGCCGGAGCTCTCTGGCCTTTCCTGGTCTGGCTTACCGGGGCAGGGCCACGGGTCGTTGCCGGCCAACTGTCACGGAGGGAATCCATGTCCTACATTCTGGCGTTTTACGGAAGCCCCCGGCGCAAAGGCAACACCGCAATCCTGCTGCAACAGGCGGTGCAGGGGGCGCGGGAAGCCGGTGCCGAGGTCGAGGAGATCGTCTTGCGGGACCTCAAGATCTCCCCCTGCCTCGAAATCTACGGCTGCAAGCAAAACGGGCGCTGTGTGATCCAGGACGACTATCAAAAACTCCACGACAAGCTGCTGCGGATGGACGGGATCATGTTGGCCTCGCCGATTTTTTTCTACACCGTCTCGGCCTTCACCAAAATTTTTATGGACCGCTGCAACGTTCACTGGGTCAAAAAATACTGGATCGACGAAGCGCCGATGGGAAAATGGGCCAACCGCCGTAAGGGGCTCTTCATCGCCGCGGGGGCCACCCAGGGGCGCAAATTGTTTGAAGGGGTTGAGTTGACCGTCCGGTATTTCTTTGACGCCATCGACACCCAGCTGTGGCGTTCATTGTGCTTTCGCGGCTTAGACTTCCAGGGGGATGTGATGAAGCATCCCGATTATCTGGAAGAGGCCTGTGCCGCCGGTCGGGCACTGGCCCTGGCGCTTGCGGCGGACGCGGTCAACGCCGCGCAAACGGCGCCCCCCGCCGCCGGAGGAGCGTAAATCGTCATGCAACTGAAAAGTCTGAACCTGAAAACGGCCGATGTCGAAACCCTTGTGGTGCCGGTCTGTGAAGACGCCGAGCTGCACGCCGACCCGGTTCTGGGCGCTCTGGCGGCGACGGCCAAGGCCCTGCCCGAATTCTGCGGGAAAGCCGGCGAGGCGGTGACCCTTTTTGCGCCCGAGGGCGTTCGCGTCCGCCGTGCGATGTTTCTCGGCCTTGGCCCCCTGGCCGCAATCGACCGCGAGGCCCTGCGCCGTTTTGCGGGGACCGCCGTTCAGAAGTGCATCGGCTGCCACCTGGACGAGGCCCTGATCGCCGTACCGGCGGCCGCCCGGCTGAAGTGCGCGGTCGCGGACCTGCTGACGGCCCTCCTGGAAGGCGCCTTTCTGGCCAACCATCGTTTTGACCGCTACAAGGCCGAAAAGAAGGAAACGCCCCTCGCGCAGGTGACCCTTCTCGTGCGGGCCCAGGCGGCCCGGGAGCACCGCGACCTGCCCGAGCGGGTGGCCGCGGTCTGCGGCGGCACCCTGCTGGCGCGCGAGTGGGTCTCCATGCCGGCCAACGACAAACGTCCCCAGCAGTTCGTGCGAATCCTGGCCGAGCGGGCCCGGGCCGAAAACCTGGACGTGACGGTGCTCGATGAAAAGGCCTTGCGACAAGAGAAGTTCGGTGCGCTACTGGCCGTCGGGGGCGGCAGCGACAGCAAACCCGCCCTGGTGCTGATCGATTACAACCCCCGGGGCGCTCTCCGGAGCCTGGCGCTGGTGGGCAAGGGGGTGACCTTCGATGCGGGCGGCCTCAATCTCAAGCCCACCGGGTCGATCGAGGAAATGAAGATCGACATGGCCGGTGCGGCTGCGGTGGCGGCCACGATGATCGTGCTGGCGCGGCTGAAGCCCAAGCTGCGGGTGGTGGCGGCCCTGCCGGTGGTGGAGAACATGATTTCGGGCAGCGCCTACCGGCCCGGCGACGTCGTCACCAGCTACGCCGGCAAAACCGTTGAAATCGGCAACACCGACGCCGAGGGGCGCCTGATCCTGATCGATGCCATGGCTTACGTGGTCAAGAAATATCAGCCGGACACCCTGATTGATCTGGCGACGCTTACGGGGGCGTGTGTGGTGGCCTTGGGGGAGGGGATGGCCGGGGTCTTTTCGCCCGACGACGATCTGGCCGAGCGCATCGTGCGCGCCGGCCGGGTCACCCATGAACGCTGCTGGAAGATGCCCTTGCCCGACGACTACAAGGACCTGCTCAAGAGCGACATCGCCGATCTGCGCAGCCTGGGGACCACCCGCTGGGGCGGCGCCATCAGCGCCGCGCTGTTTCTGTCGGAATTTGTCGGCGCCACCCGCTGGGCGCACATCGATATCGCCGGTCCGGTCTATCGTAAGAAGGAGGATGCCTATTGCGGCGCGGGGGGCACCGGTTTCGGCGTCCGGCTGCTCTGGGAGCTGATCGAAAAGTTCTGAAGGCGCCGGCCACCCGCAAACCCGGGCGGCCGCAGGCGCGTTTACTCTGAAGGCGCGAAATCCGGGTCGCTGAGCTTCACCATTCCGACTCCGCCCTGGATGTTCTTGGTTTCCTTGATGCCCTTGCTGCGCAGCAGCAGCTGGGCCTCGTAAGAGCGCGGCCCGGATCCGCAGATCAGGCAGAGCTTTTCACCTTTGGGGACCTCGTCCAGGCGGCAGACCAGTTCTTCCTGGGGGATGTTGAGCCACTGGCTGCCGTATTTTTCCATAAACGGGGAGGACTGCACCACGCTGCGCACGTCCAGCACCCGGACCTTGCCGTCCTTGAAGTCTTCGAGAAACTCAGCCACATCGATGGGTTCCTGCCGGCCCTCCACTATGTTTTCAAGGGCATTGGCCGCGTTGTTGACGATGTCCATGGCCGAGGCAAAGGGCGGGGCGTAGGCCACCTCGAGGTTTGAGATTTCCTCCAGGCAAACATCGTGATGCAGCAGGGCGGCCACCGCATCCACGCGCCCCTTGACGGCGTCGCCGGCTTTGCCCACGGCCTCGATCCCCAGCACCCGGCGGGTCTTGCGGTCGGCAATCAGCTTGAGATACATGAGCTCCTGGGACGGGTAAAAATGCGCCCGGTCCGACTGTACCACCACCGAGTGCACCGGGTCAAAGCCTGCCGCCGCCGCTTGGCGCGCCGTCAGCCCGGCCCGGGCGATGCCGAAGTCGAAAACCTTCAGGCAGAAGGTCCCCACCGTGCCGCCGAAGCGTCCCCAGCCCCCGTTAATGTTGGTGCCGATCACCCGGCCCTGGCGATTGGCCAGGGAGCCCAGCGGCATGTGGACGGTCTCGCCGCTGACCTTGTGCAGGATTTCAACGCAATCGCCGCCGGCGTAGATGTCGGGGTCCGAGGTCCGCAGCCCCTCGTCCACCCGGATGCCGCCGAAGCGCCCGACCGCCAAACCTGCCTCCCGGGCCAGGGTGCTGTTCGGCCGCACCCCCACGGCCAGGATCACGAGCTGGCAGGGGATCTGGCCGTTGCTGGTCTCCACCGCCTGCACCCCCTTTTGTTTATCCCCCAGAATGCGTGTGACCCGCTCCGAAAGCAGGACCCGTACCCCCTTCTCGGTCATATGGTTTTTGATCAGCAGCGCCATATCCGGGCCGAAGGCGGGGGGCAGGAGCTGGTCCATCATCTCCACCAGGGTGGTTTCCACCCCCCACAGGTCGGTCAGGGCCTCGGCCATCTCAAGACCGATGGCGCCGCCGCCGATGACCACCGCGCTTTCCACTTGCCCCTTGGAGATCATGTCCTTGATGAGCTTGGCGTGATGGAGGTTGGCGACCAGCGACACGCCGGGCAGGTCGACCCCCGGCAGGGGCGGCCGCACCGGGGTGGCGCCGGTTGCCAGGACCAGCTTGTCGTAGGGCAGGTTTTCTTCTTTGCCGTCGGGCCGGTGACGGATTTTGAGCGTTTTGGACCGGCGGTCGATCGCCAGCGCCTCGGCATGCAGCACGTCGACGCATTTGGCGTTCCTGAAAAACCGGCTGTCGCGCAGGACATGGGCGCTCGTGGAGCGCAGGCCTTCCAGGTCGGCCACGTCGCCG
>JAABRJ010000234.1 GCA_011390985.1 Desulfobacteraceae bacterium | reverse complement strand
GCTGTGCGAGGAAACCTACACCAGCGATGCACTCCAGGCGGCCATCGCAGAGGGCCCCGATGCCCTGGCAAGAATGATCCGGACCCACAACATGTACCCGCCGGGGTATTACACCCAGCAGATCTGCGAGGCCATCATCACCCTCCTGCAGTCCGACGACCAGCCCTCCGCCGAACTGCAGTTCGACGACAAGGCCATCCTGCGCAAAGCGGCCGAGGAGGAAGCACTGCTGGCGGAGGAAGAGGACGAGGGCGTCGAGATCGACAATCTGTTAGACGAGGACGAAGATGAAAGCGCCGACGAATTCGAGGAGGAGGAGGACCTCAGCACCCTCTCCACGTCACTGAAAGTCGCCGAGGACGACTCCCTTGACGTCGAGGACGAAAGCTGACCCCGGACCGCACGCCGCCGCCGGACCACCCAACCCCAAGGCAGGGCCGCTTCCGGCGGCGCTGCCTTTTTTATGGTGTCGCATCACAGACCCCGGGCCTTCTCAGCAGGCGTCTGCCAATCGCGGCCGGCGGCCGAAACGGGTTGACGACCGGCAGGCCCCCAGCTGCCGCCGCAACGGATGGTGCCCATGACCCAAACGGACAATTCCCCGCCCCCGCTGGCCTCCGCCGCTAAGCCCGCCCCCATCTACGTTCCCGGGCGCGATCCGGAGGAGGACGCCTGGTTCACCGCCTTTTTTCTCGAAAACCACCTGGACCATTTTGCCTACCCGGATCACGTCGCGACACCCGAACAGGTGCGCTTCATGGTCTACACCGAGGAAAACGAGCGCTACTACCCCTGTTCGGACCAGATGTTCAAGGCCATCATGGACCGCAAGCGCTCCCTGATGATCCAGCAAAAATACCTCGCGGTCTACCAGGGCACCCTTTCCCTGATCGAGGCCCTGATCGAGGAGCAGCCCGAAAAGGCCTTCCTCGAAGCCCTGATCCGCATCAAGTACCAGCACGAAATCCGGGACGAAATCATGATCCCGTCGCGCCTGCAGAAACGGCTGCTCAACATCTTCATCAACCGCACCCAGATCGAGGACCCCTACCTCTTCGAAAAGGCCCGGCGCAACCAGCGGGCCGACGCGGTGCTCGCCAGCGAAACGTTTCAGCAGGCTCTCAACCGGCTGGACCCCAGGGACATGGCGCCGCCGCCGCCGACCCTCGGCCAGGTGCGCAAGCTGGCTGAAACCATCGCGCTGCGGCGGCTGATCGCCCTTTCGGCCGAAACCGCCCTCTGGCAGCAGGACCGCGACGCCCAGCCGAGCGCCGGCGACTTCGAGCGGATCTTCCGGCGCCGCATCATCGGCAACGGGGCCGACCGCTTTTTCAATTTTCTCGGCATCGGCGTCCACGAGCGGCGTGAAGCGATCCGCAGCCGCAAGATTCTCTGGCTGGCCGACGAGGCCGGCGAGATCCTCATCGATCTGCTCATCATCCGCAACCTGACCAAACTGGGCCACAAGGTGATCATCGCCTTCAAGGAGGGGCCGCTTTTCACCAAGGTCGACATCCACGACACGCGGGCCGACGAAATCCTGCGCAAGTCTCTGGCGGACGCTTACCACATTCAGGGCGAAAGCCTCGGCAAAAACGAACTGGCCCAGGTGCTGCGCAGCGGCCACGCGTTTTTCATCCTCTCCGACGGCACCCGCGAAAACCTCAATTTCCTCCTCACCACCACCACCTTCGCCCGGGTTTTCAAGGAAGTCGACGGCGTCATCTCCCGCGGCCCGGACCAGCAGCGCCGAATTTTCGACACCCGCTTCCAGTTCACCCAGGACATTTTCAATATCCGTGCGGACGACAGCGGCGCCGCGACGATTGCCTTCAAAGCGCGGCACCCGGCGGTGATCAAATTTTCGCACGCCGACCTCGAGGAAAAGGCGCGCGCCATCATCCACCAGATGGCGGCGGCCAAGGCCGCCGGCATGACGGTGATCTTCTACAGCGGCATCATCGGCTCGATCCCGGGCAAGCTCCGGGTGGCCAAGCAGATCATGTCGGTCTTCATCACCCACCTCAAGGAGCAGTTTGCCGACACGTTCATCATCAACCCCTCGGAATATTTCGAGCCCGGGATGGACGCCGACGACCTCATGTACATGTGGGAAATCGTCCAGCGCAGCGGCCATATCGATATCTGGCGGTTCCAGTCCTACGAGGATATCGCGCGGGCCTTCGACCTGCTGCGCCAGAAGATACCGCCGGAGTGGGTCGGCAAGGACGCCACCTACAGCACGGGCTGCACCAAGGAGATGAACATTGCGCTCGAAGTTCAGCTTAAATACCCGGAGATGCAGATTATCGGTCCGCCCCGGGAGAAGTTCATGCGCCGGCGCGATTACGGCGTGGGCAAGATGTACGACCAGCGCCTGGGCGCCGCAAAGCCCCTCGCACCGATGGGCTGAAGGCTGCGGGATGGGCAAGGAGGCGCGATGACCCCGCCTGCGAACGTCTACCCCGACAGCCCGCGGGTGGCCGTTGGGGCCGTGGTGTTCCGCCAAAGCCGGGTGCTGCTGGTGCAGCGCCGCAACCCGCCGGGGCGGGGCACGTGGGCGATCCCCGGCGGCAGCGTGCGCCTCGGCGAGACCCTGAGTCAGGCGGCTGAAAGGGAGACCCGCGAGGAAACCGGCGTCACCATCCGTGCCGGGGCGCCGGTGTACACCTTTGACGTGGTGGAGCGCGACGCGCGCGGGGCGGTGCGCTTCCACTACGTGATCGTGGACCTGGCCGCCGAGTACGTCAGCGGCGCCCCCCGAGCGGGCGACGACGCGCTGGATGCCCGCTGGGTCTCCGCCGGGGAACTGGGCGGCCTGCCGGTCACCCCCGCCACCCGCCGCCTGCTGCGGCGGGGGTTCGGTTTCTCAGAGGAGGGCAAAGGACCCCATGAACCGCGACCGCGCCCGTTGGAATGAAAAACACCGCCGCAAGACCGCTGGGTCCGCACCGGCCGCGGTGATTCGCCGGTTCTGGCGGCATGCGCCGGGCGGGCGGGCGCTCGACATCGCCGCTGGCGCCGGCCGCAACGCCCGCTACCTGGCCGCCCAGGGCTTCCGGGTGGACGCCGTCGACATCTCCGACGTGGCCCTCGGCCGCATGCCCGACCGCCCCCCGAACCTGCGCCCGGTCTGCGCGGATCTAGAGCACTTCGACATACCGCCGGGCACCTACAGCCTGATCGTCAACATCCGCTTTCTGAAACGCCGCCTCTTTCCCCAGATCCTGGCGGGGCTGGTGCCGGGGGGGCTGCTGATCTTTGAATCCTACCTTGCCGGCAGCGGCCCGGACTACTGCGCCCCGTCCTGCCGCGACTACCTGCTGGGACCCAATGAACTCCTGCACGCCTTTCTGCCGCTGCACATCCTCCACTATCGCGAAGCCCGGCTGATGGAAGGGGCGCGGCCGTTTTACGCGGCAACCCTAGTGGCCGTCAGGCAAAGCCTGATCCCGGGGTAGCCCCCGGCGTTTATTCGCCCGGACGCGCGCCGCCCGCAACGCCTCGGATCAGGGCGATAATCCCGCGGCCGGTGTACTCGGCCGTGTCGGCCAGCGCGTCGAGCGGCAGAAATCGGTCGGCATTGGCGGAAAAAAGGCAGGTGACCGCGGCGCAAAACTCCTCATCCGCGCGGTAGACGATATAGCAGA
>JAABRJ010000233.1 GCA_011390985.1 Desulfobacteraceae bacterium | reverse complement strand
CCCCCCCCAGGGCGGCCGGCCCCGGCCCGCCGTCGAGCGCCGCCGTCACCGCCGCCAGGTTGTGCTCCAGACTGGCGGCGTGCGGCACCAGGATCTGTTCGGCGTTGGCCGCAAAGGCGCCCGCATAGGGCATGCTGCCAGGCAGATCCTTGAAGGCCCGCCATGGTTCGAGCCGTTGGGGCACCGGGTGGGCATGCCGGCCGTAAAGGGCGATCAGGATCCCCAGCACGCCGGTTTGCGGCCGCCCGCCAAGGAAGATCCCCCGGGGGGTCAGGTCACAGGCCTCGCCGAAGGCCCGCAAGGCCACCCCGTCCTCCCGGGCGGCGCCCCCCAGCCGAGCGGCCAGGTCCGGGGGGGGTGCGTGAAACAAGGCCTCCAGGTGGCTGCGCACGATGCGCGCATACGGGCTGTCCGGCATCCGGTCTCCTTTCAGGGGCGTTCTTGGCCTGTGTTTTTGGTCAGCGCGGCGCAAGGATCTCCACCACG
>JAABRJ010000232.1 GCA_011390985.1 Desulfobacteraceae bacterium | reverse complement strand
ATGCCAGACTACAGGAAAATCTTCAAGGAACTGGCCGCCAAGGGGGTCCTGTCCACCCGCAGCGTCGCCCTGGCCCTGGAAAAGCAGCAACCGGACGACCTGCTGCGGGAACTCGGCGACTGCCACGCCCTTATGGAACGCTCACGCGCCGACGCCCTGGCGGCCAGTACCCAGTTGCGGGCTTTTTTCGATGCGGCGCCGTTCGGGTTTTTCCGGCTGGACGCCGCCGGCAACATCCTGGAGCCCAACGCTACCTCGGCCCGCATGCTGGGCGAAGATCCTACCACGCTCGCGGGCGGTTCACTGCGGAGATTTATCCCGCCGGGATCCCATAAAATTTTTAAACTTCACCTCCGGGCGGTTTTTGAGCAAAGCAAGGAAAACAGCTGCAATCTCAAGCTGAAAAAAACCGACGGGGGGGAACTCTACGCCCGGCTGACCAGCTACCCGATCGTCGCGCCAGGGCAGCCGATCGACCGTTGCCGCTCCTATTTGGCCGACATCACCCACCTGCAGCAGACCGTCGCCAAACTGCGCAAGGCCAATCAGAAAATGCGCGACCAGCAGAAGGCCATTCTCGAGGAGGAACGGCTGAAAGTGCTGCTGCAGATGGCCGGGGCCACTGCCCACGACCTCAACCAGCCGCTGATGACCCTGCTCGGCAACATCGAGCTGATGCGGATGAACCGCGACGAACCCGAAAAAATCCTCCTGCACCTTGACCGCCTCGAAAAGGCCGGCCAGCGAATCTTCGAAACCGTAAAAAAAATTCAGGAAATCCGCTATTACGAGGTCAAGCCGTACTTCGACCAAACCACCATCATCAATTTCGACCAGCAAACGGCCATCCTGGCGGTCGAGCAATCGGATTATGAATTCGAAAAAATCAGCGATATCCTCAAGTATCACAGCCAGATTAAACTGTTCCGCGCCAGGAGCCTGGCCGAAGCCGCGGCCGCACTGGCGGGAAGGCGCTTCGACCTGATTTTTGTCAGCTCCTTTCTACCTGACGGCAACGCCATCGACCTCCTGCGAACGGTCAACGAAAACGAGATGGGCCTCCCGGTGGTGGTGTTCACGGGCAAAGACGACGACCTGCTCGCCGCCCAGATTTTGCAGGCTGGCGCTCTGGAGTACATCCCCAAAGGCCTCATCGGCGAAAAGGCCCTGACCCGCATCATCTCCAATGTCATGGAAAAATCCCGCCTACAGCGCGAGGTGCAGGAACTCGAAGGCAAAGTGCTCCGACTGACCACGCGCGACCAACTCACCGGGCTCTTCAACCGCCGCTACCTTGTGGAGGCGGTCGACAATGAAATTGCCCGGGCGCGGCGCTACCACACCGATCTGGTGTTGTGCATGATGGACCTCGACCACTTCAGACGGGTGAACCAGACCCACAGCCATTTGGCCGGCGACAGCGTACTGATCGAAGTCGCAGGTCTGCTCAAACGCCTCAGCCGGCAGTGCGACACCGTCGCCCGCTTCGGGGGCGAGGAATTTGCGCTGCTGCTGCCCAACACCGACATGCGAATGGCCCGGGTGGTCAACGAGCGCATTCGCCAGATGGTGGCTGCCCACATTTTCGAGTATCGTTCGGCCCAGATTTCGATCACCGTGAGCGCCGGCATCGCGGCCTACAATGGCTCCCGCAGCCTTTCCGGTGAGGAGTTGGTGGAACTGGCGGCGCAGGCCGTAAAAAAAGCCAAGGGGCTTGGGCGAAACCGGGTTTTCGAGTGGCAGCAGCGGGAAAAATGAGCGGTCCGGCCTCTTGGGGCGATGCCGCCGTCGTTTTTCCCCTTGATCTATCAGGGGTTTTCGAATAGATATATGTTTATGGGTTATGTATTTGATTTTACTGATGCTATTTCATTTGACCGCTGGCTGAACGAACCGCGCAACCGGTTTGCCACCGGGATGGAAACCCGCCTGCTGCTGGATATGCTGGCGCCTCGGCGGGGGGAATCGGTGCTGGACATTGGGTGCGGTACCGGCGTGAATCTGTGCACTTTTTTGGATTTGGGCCTCCAGGTCACCGGTCTGGACCCTTCCCCGTACATGCTGGATATCGCCTTGCGCAATGCCGGCAAGCGGGTCGATTTTTATCGTGGTTTTGCCGAGGACCTGCCCTTTGACGACAACTCCTTCAACCACGCCTGCCTGACCACCACCCTGGAGTTCGTCGCAGACCCCCGCAAGGCCATCGCCGAGGCCAGCCGGGTGGCCAAGGACCGGATTTACATCGGCGTTTACAATCGTTTCGCCATCAAGGGCATCCAGCGCCGGCTGCAGGGCATCTTCACGCGTACGATCTTCAACCACGCCCGCTTTTTCAGCATCTGGGAACTCAAACAGATGATCCGCGACATCCTGGGCGACGTCCCGATCACCTGGCGCAGCATCTGCCAACTGCCCTCGGCCTCAGGCAAGCTGATCTGCAAGCTCGAACAGTCGCACCTGCTGCAAAAAACGCCCTTCGGTGCCTTTGTCGGCATGACGGTGACCCTGGTGCCGCGCTTCCGCACCCGACCGCTGGCCATCAAATACCACCCCGAGAGGCTTATAGGCCCCGTTGCGGGTTAAGGTCCTCGGGGGTCTTTTGATCCGTCTGCCGCGGCCACGGCCCTCAACTGGGGTCCCAGTAGGGAACCAGCAGGATGGGACAGGACGCCTTTTCGAGAATGGTCATGCCCACGTAGTCCACCCGGCCCATGCTGGGCCGGTCGGGGCGCTGGTGACAGCCCAGGACGATCAGGTCCATGGCATTGTCCCTGGCCCGGCGGCAGACGGCCAGGGCCGGGTCCGCCGGTTCACACTCGAACCGGACCTCGCGGAGTTCGGCCAGCAGCGGTTTGATCTCGGCTTCGAAGCGTTGCAGGGCGGCGGTGCGGGTTTCGGCCAATTTACGGGCGTCGGCATCCGCTCGGGTCAGGCGGTAGTCGAGGGCATGCAGGATGTGGAGCGCGGCGCCGTGAATCCGCGTCAGCTGGATAGCCTTTTCCAGCGCAGAGCGTCCGGCCGGGGAGAACTTGAACGCAACCAGAATTCGTTTGAACATGGCGGCCCCCTTCGGGTGAAGTATGAACGGGCACCTCTTCTTGCTGTTTTTTTCTTACCATCTGACGGTCCGGCCGGGCAAGAGAAAACGCCGCGGCAGCCGGCCTGCAGCCGAGCGCCGATCGCGCGCGGGGTTTGACAAGGGCTAACCATCTGGGATAAAAAAGTTTATGGATCGACCCAGGCGCACGCCCAGCCTGCGCAAGCCGGCTGCTCCCAGCGGGGTGATTTTCGTCCGCCCCCTTTCTCCACAACCAGCGGCCGCCAGCCGGTTTGGCGGGAGATGTGTCAATGCTGAAAAAAGAGCTGCCCCCGAAAACTCAAACGCCCGTCACGCTGGATTCCGGTTTTCAGAAACTGCGCCAGCGAATTTCGGAGCTGGAATCTTCCATTTCCCGGCGCAAGGAACTGGAAGACAGTGCCCTGCGCGATTCAGCGGAACGCTTCCAGGCCTTTGCCGACAACACCTATGACTGGGAGTACTGGACCGGCCCTGACGGACGTTACGTCTACATGTCGCCCTCGTGCCAGCGCATCACCGGCTACCATGCCGAAGAATTCATTCAGGACCCGGGTCTGATGGAGCGCATCATTCATCCCCAGGACCGTGATGATTTCCGGCAGCGCTCGGCCGCCATGACCGGCAAGAAAAGCGTTTTGGCGATGGATTTCCGGGTCCTGCACCGCAGGGGCGTTGTCCGCTGGATCGGCCACATCTGCCGCCCGGTCTATGCTTCAGACGGCCGTTATCTGGGCAAACGGGTCAGCAACCGCGACATTTCCAGTCGCAAGGCGGCCGAGAAGGCCCTGCGGGCGTCGGCCCAGGCCTTCCGGACGATCTTCAACAGCGGACACGATGCCGTGATCATTTACGAACCGGATGGCACGGTCACCCGGGTCAACGCCCGGCTGCTGGAAATGTTCGGTGTATCGCGCAAGGAAGCCATGGCCCGCTTCACCCGCAGCGCCTTTCCGGCGGACGGCCAGCAGCGGGAGCAGATGGCCGTCCGCTGGACGCAGGCCCTGGAGGATAAAAAGCAGATTTTCGAATGCAAATCCCGGCGCCTCGATTCCGGCCTGCCCTTTGAGGTCGAAATCGTCCTCA